>CAYNRS010000010.1:0-13091 GCA_964399565.1 uncultured Ignavibacteriaceae bacterium | reverse complement strand
AGAACAACATGAGAGCCGCTCGACCCGCGTGCGTGAAACCACAGGTCATTCGGTTTTGCATACTTCATTGTCAACAGATCGTTGTTCTCACTGCTCTTACCCACCCACACCTGGAACCCGCCGTCGACTGTAAACACTCTGAAGGGAATGCGTTCCTCGTGAGTCCGCTCCCCTTTTTTGTCAACGCGGACGCCAAAGCGGGCCAACGCTTCCCGGTGTTCTTGAACGAAATCCTGAAAAGATTCCATCGTCTCGACATCCTCCAGGTCGGCCAGAAGTTCACGTGCTGCTTGCAACTTACGAGAGAGCATTTCCTTGCGCTGATCATTTTCTTCCTTTGACGCTCGGCCTTTTTTTGATTTCTGAAAGTACCGGTCAGCGTTTTGTGTTGGCGACAACCCGGGTTCGAGCGCAATGGTAAGCAGCGAAGGAGGCTCCTCAAACGTATTCTCCAGCTGAACCCTTTTCATGCCTTTGTGTGCGGCGCCCAGGTTTGCCATAAGAAGCTTACCCATCGTCTCAAAATCCCGCGCTCGACCTGAAGAATCCATTTCTTGCGACAGTTTTTGGAGCGTACGTTCGCTGCGGTTTATTTCGCGCTCAAGCATCAATTGCATACTGCTTTTTTGTTCGGAGAACTGCTTCTTCTTTAGCTGGCCAGCTGTGAATGTACGAATGGCCTCATGAATCGAATCGAAACTCCGGGATTGCAAAGTCCGACACCGTTGAAGAGATACGATTGAAAACATCACCGGATTTGAACCATCAAAGTAAACCCTGGGTGAACCGGAAGTAAGACTCGATAACAGACTTACGTATGCGTTGAACAAATCTGCAACATTCGCATCAGAGGGGTTTGCGGTGGCTTCAATCTGAGCACGGTTTACAAGTTCCTGAACAAGCTCGGGGCCGAATTGTGGAAGAAGTTTTTTTAAGGCAGTTCTCAGCGACGCCTCGCCAGATAATGCCAGGGCAGAACGAAAATCCTGCTCATTGCTGAACCCCTGATACGCGCTTTGTCGGGGGGAATAGGTGACACCGATGTACTCTTTCGGCCTCAAAAACGTCTGCTGGATGGAATAATCGGTCGCGACCAGCAGGACATTTGCCCTGGGACCGAACATCTGAACGATGAGACTTTGTTTGTTGTCGGTTCGAAAAATGATTTCGCGGTCAGCCATGGATAACGACACACTGCGGATTGTAGAGTTGAGCAATGGCTGAAAAAAACTCAGGGAATTCTTTCTGGCTCGGGCAAAGGAAGATCGGTGAACAATGGAGTTGAGCAAAGGATCGCACGTGACGACGACGTAATCCTCAGAGCCGCATTGGATGACCAATTCGTTCTTGTTTTGCGAAAAGAACGCCAAAAACTGTTTGGTGCTCAAACGCAGGTCCAGGTCACGCGCAACATGCAGGAGTGTGTAGTAATTGGCAACCATCGTCGAGTTATGCACAGGCCAACAAAAATTCAAGAAAATTGAAGGGAAAAGCAACGCGTGAGTGTGGATAAACAGTGAACAATGCAGTGCAGAGTATGTCTATAACTAATCCTTGCTCACACTTTGGAATTTCCGTACATTTTGAGTGAAAAACCCACTAAAAAGAAAACTGGCAAAAGTGATAGCGAGTATGACGGGCTTCGGCCGGGCCGAAGTCACGAAAATGGGCATCTCGGCGGCTGTGGAAGTGCGCAGCGTAAACAGCCGCTTCCTGGAAGTAACCGCGCGGCTTCCCCGTTCACTTTCTCAACGCGAGAAAGACATCAAAGAGATCGCGCGCACCGTGCTGAACCGCGGCAGTCTCAATGTGGTCGTCAAACTGGAGAAACAGCTGAACGGTGCGGCGCCTCTCAAAGTAAATGCGGCAGCAGCAAGATCGTATTACAGGCTCTTGAACGATCTGCGGAAAACGATCAAATTGCGAGAGAAGGTGAAGCTTGAGCACGTCCTGAATTTTTCCGAAGTGCTTGAGGCATCGGATGAACCCGAAACCGATGAAAAGGAATGGCGTGTTGTGGAGGGCGCTCTGAAGGAGGCACTCGGACAGCTTCACGAAATGCGAAAAAAGGAGGGCGCCGAGCTCGGCGCCGATTTGGAACGTCGCGTACGGTGGATGGATGAAGCGATCGGGCAAATCGAAAAGCTCTCCGTCGAGCGCATCCCGGAAGAAAAAAAGCGGCTGCTGGAACGGGTCGCGCAGCTGTTGACGGATAAGAACATCATCGACCAGAACAGACTTGAGCTGGAGGTGTCGCTTCTTGCCGACAAGCTTGATGTAACGGAGGAATGCGTTCGCTATCGAAGCCATAACAAGTTTTTTCTCGAGGCGCTGAAGGAAGAACCCTCTGCAGGCAGAAAACTCAATTTCCTCGTTCAGGAAATGAATCGCGAAGCCAATACGATCGGGTCGAAGGCGAACGATGCGTCCATGGCGCACCTCGTGATCAGGCTGAAAGAAGAGCTGGAGAGAATCCGGGAACAACTGCAGAATATCGAGTGAGCCGGGGAAAACTTATTGTTCTCTCCGCTCCCAGCGGGAGCGGGAAGACAACGATCGCGAAGGCGATTATGCAGAAGTATCCGGCCATGCTGTTTTCAGTTTCTGCAACAACCAGGGCCAGGCGCGGCGGGGAGAAGGACGGCAAAGATTATTTTTTCCTCACCCGTGAGGAATTTGAGAAACGTGTTGCCTCACAAGATCTCGTCGAATGGGAAAAATATCCCGATGAGGCTCATGGAAACTACTACGGCACGCTGAAGAGTGAAGTCGACCGGGCTTTGGATGCCGGCAGCGTTATGCTCTTTGACGTTGACGTCAAGGGTGCCCTTTCTATTAAGAAGAAATATCCGCAGGATGCCGTGCTTATTTTTATAAAGCCCCCGAATTTTGAAGAGCTCAAAGACAGGCTGCTGAACCGTAAAACGGAAGATCAGGAGACGATTCGGCGGCGGCTTCAGCGGGCAGAAATGGAAATGGAAAAAGGAAAAGAGTTTGATTACCAGGTTGTCAACGATGAGCTCCCGCGGGCCATCGCCGAAGTCGACGCGATTATCAAAGAACACACGCACACAACAACTTTACAGAACTAAGGAGGAATAACGTAGTGCCGATAAAACCAGTAGATATGGAAAAATTCATCAGCAACGTCTCGAACCTGTATGAGGCGATTGTCATTGCCTCAAAGCGAGCGCGACAAATCCACGATGAAATCAAGATCGAGCTGCGGCAGAGGATCGAGACGCTCAACCAGCTGTCGACCACGACCGAAGCCGAAGATGAAATGGATACCGCTGTCAATCCCGACCAGCTGAAGATCAGCCTGGAATTTGAGCAACGCGAGAAGCCCAGCGACGTAGCCCTAAAGGACCTCACCTCTGAAAGCATTGAGTGGAGATACAAGGAAACAGAAGAGGAAAAGCCCAAAGAGGAGGAAATCGAATAGGAGAAGGCCGTGCTCAAAGGAAAGCACATAGCGCTTGGGGTGACGGGGGGGATCGCAGCGTATAAATGCTGTTATCTCGTCCGGGAAATGAAGCGGGCGGGCGCGGATGTCAAGGTCATTATGACACAGTCGGCAGCGAAGTTCGTCACACCGATGACGTTTTCTGCGCTCTCGGGGCACGATGTCTACACCGACCTCTGGATGACGAATCAGGATACAAAGTCCGACATCGGCACGAGACACATTGGCCTCGCACAGTGGGCGGATGTTTTCCTGGTTGCACCAGCCTCAGCCAATTCCATTGCCAAGCTGACGCACGGACTCGCCGACAATTTTCTGACGGTTGTGGCGCTTGCTTGCACAAAGCCGATTGTTCTTGCGCCGACGATGGACGCTGATATGTTCTTGAGCGAAATAACGCAGAAGAATCTGGTGCTGCTGCGTGAACGCGGCTACTTTGTTATTCCTCCTCAGGAAGGGGAACACGCCAGCGGCTTGAAGGGTCCCGGACGTTTGCCGGACATCGAGCCAATCATTTCCTATGTCGATGGTGTGCTGAAAAAAAATCATCAGGATCTGGCGAAAAAGCGCATTCTTGTCACTGCAGGGCCGACGTATGAAGCGATTGATCCCGTCAGATTTATCAGCAATCGGTCGTCGGGGAAAATGGGATTTTCGATCGCAAATGCTGCTGCACTCCGGGGTGCGCAGGTGACTCTGGTCAGCGGCCCCGTTGCGCTCGAAACACCTCGCAACGTTGAGCGCGTGAATGTCGAGTCAGCAGATGAAATGCATGAGGCCGTTGCCTCCCGCGCGAAGAAAGTGGATGCCATTATTATGGCCGCCGCGGTTGCAGATTTCACACCGGAAAAAGCGGCAAAACAGAAACTCAAGAAAAACGGGGCAACAAGTGTCCCCGAGTTGAAACTTGCTCCGACAGTCGATATTCTTGAATCCGTGGGAAAAACGAAAAACGGACACGTGGTGATCGGGTTTGCCCTGGAGACAGAAAATGAACTGGTCAATGCAAAAGAAAAGCTCAAGAAGAAGAACCTCGACCTTGTTGTGCTCAACTCGCTGAAAGAAACGAAAGTCTTCGGATCCGACACCAATGTGGTGACCTTTATTGACAGAAAAGGAAAGACACAAAGGCTCCCCAAGATGGCGAAGTTTGACGTTGCAAATGAGATTCTCGATAGGGTAAAGAAGTTGCTGTAACTTTGTTGGCCGACATTAACGTCGACCTGCAGTTTTATGCCCACCCCGCAGGAAGAATTCAACGAAATTTTATCTCAAGCAGAAAAATTCCTTAAACAGGAGCGAGAGCTCTATGGCGAGGCCCTTTTTTCCGGGGAAACGAAGGCAGATATGCATTCAATGTCAAAGAAAGGCGAAATAACTCAAACCATCGAGCGCGATTTGTTCGGTAATCCGGTTGAGGAGGTAACGAAACCGGGCAAGGTCTCGGAGCCCGCCGTTTTTCGTTATTCCAATGAGCCGTGGGTTGCGGCGCAGACGCTGGACGAATTAAATAGTCTCATCTGCAATTGCACAAAGTGTCCCCTGGGATTTACGCGGACGAAGTTTGTTTTCGGTGTTGGCAATCCCAAAGCGGAGATCGTCATCGTCGGGGAAGCGCCCGGAGCGGACGAAGATGCTCAGGGAGAGCCGTTTGTCGGAAGGGCGGGACAGTTGTTGAACAAGATACTCGAAGCGATCAGGTTCAAACGCGAAGAAGTGTACATTTGCAACATTCTCAAATGCCGTCCGCCGAACAACCGCGAACCACAGCCGGAGGAGATCGACGCATGCGAGCCGCATTTGTGGAGACAATTGGAAATCATCAAGCCAAAATTGATTCTCTGCCTGGGTCGCGTTGCAGCGCAAGTGCTGTTAAAAACCAACGCTTCGCTCGGGCAGTTGCGGGGCAAAGTGCACGCGTATCACGGCATAAAGCTTATGGTAACGTATCATCCGGCTGCTTTGCTTCGCAACCCGAACTGGAAACGGCCGACTTGGGAAGACGTGCAGGTGTTCAGGAAGATGTACGACGAGATGAAAGGATAAAATGTGTTGTTGCCCCAATCTTCAGATTGGGTTAATTGCAATCACGGGAGTTTCACATGGCAGAACCAAGAAAAATCTTTGACCTAAATACTATTCCTTCGATTTCTACCGAAGGCCGCGTCCCGCCGCAGGCGATGGACATCGAAATGGCCGTGCTTGGAGCGATGTTGCTGGAAAAGGAAGCCATCGGAAAAGTGCTGGAGGTGTTGAATGAGAACGCGTTCTACAAGCCCGCACACACGAGCATTTTCAAGGCAATGATCGACCTGTTTGAGCGAAGCGAGCCCGTGGACTTGATCACGCTGAGCGAAGAATTGCGCAGGCGCGGTGAATTGGAAAAAATCGGAGGAGAATACTACCTCACCGAGTTGACCGGGAAAGTCACGAGTGGGGCGAACGTCGAGTTCCATGCGCATATTATACTCGAGAAAGCTTTGATGCGGCAACTCATCGCGACCTCGTCTGAGGTCATCGGTCGCGCCTTCAGTGATACCGAGGATGCCCTTGATTTGCTCGACAAGGCCGAACAACGGATCTTCGATATTTCCGAACAGCGGATGAAGAAGAGCTTCGTCTCGATGAACACTGCCGTCCACAGTACAATGGAATTGTTGCAAAGCATCCACGGCAAACACAGCGGTGTGACGGGAGTGCCTTCGGGGTTTGCCGATCTGGATAACCTCACGGGAGGGTTCCAGAGCTCCGACCTGATCATCATCGCAGGGCGGCCGAGCCAGGGGAAAACAGCCCTGGTCCTTTCGCTTGCACGGAACGCTTCAGTGCTGCACGATAAATCCATCGGCTTCTTCAGCCTGGAAATGTCCAACCAGCAGCTCGTCATGCGTCTGATCTGTGCCGAAGCTCGCGTTGATGCTCACAAGGTGCGAACGGGTCGCTTGCCCGAGGATGAATGGCGCAAGCTGAGCACAAGCGTCGGGCGGCTGTACAAAGCAAAGATCTTTATCGACGACACACCGTCACTGGGAATTCTCGAACTGCGTGCTAAAGCAAGAAGGCTCAAGGCAGAGCACAACGTTGACATGATCGTCGTGGACTACCTGCAGCTGATGCAGGGGCCGAAAGCGGCGCCGAGTCGCGAGCAGGAAATCTCGGCAATATCACGGTCGCTCAAGGCGCTGGCGAAAGAGATCAATGTTCCCGTCATCGCGCTGTCGCAGTTGAACCGCGCCGTTGAAAACCGCAGCGATAAACGGCCTGCTCTTGCCGACTTGCGAGAATCCGGCGCCATTGAGCAGGACGCCGACGTTGTGATGTTTGTCCATAGACCCGAGATGTACGGCATTATGGAGGAGGACGGAGAACCGACGGAAGGGCTTGCCCAGATTATCATCGGCAAACAACGCAACGGCCCGACGGACAGCGTGAAGGTTTCGTTCATCAAACAATACGCGAGGTTTGAAAGCTACAAGCCACTCAGCGTCGAAATGCTGATGCCTCCCGAAGGTCTAGAGACGCCTTTCTAAGAATGTCCCAACGCCAGCCGGCTCTCAAATTCATCTTTGTCACCCTTCTTATTGACGTGACGGGATTCGGCATCATCATTCCCGTGATGCCAAAACTCATCCAATCGCTCACGGGCGGCACCATCAGCCAGGCGGCAGCATACGGTGGCTGGCTCATTTCCGCTTACGCAATTGTCCAGTTTCTCTTCGCACCCATCGTCGGAGGGCTGAGCGACCGTTTTGGCCGCAGGCCCGTGCTTCTTGCATCGTTGTTCGGTTTCGGCTGCGACTACATGTTTCTTGCATTCGCTCCCACGATCGGGTGGCTGTTTGTAGGGCGGGTGATCGCTGGAATCATGGGCGCAAGCTTTACGACTGCGGGAGCCTACATCGCCGACATCAGCACAAAGGAGAACAGGGCGCAAAACTTCGGGATGATTGGGGCAGCATTCGGTCTCGGTTTTATCATCGGTCCTGTCATCGGCGGACTCCTCGGAGGTTTGGGCGCTCGAGTTCCGTTTATGGCCGCCGGGGCTCTCACGATCCTCAATTGGCTTTACGGATATTTCATTCTGCCTGAATCCCTTAAACCTGAACATCGACGCACGTTTGACTGGCGGCGAGCGAATCCCATCGGCACCGTGGTCAGTCTTTTCCGCTATCCCATAATTGTGGAACTGTTTGTCGCACTGGGTTTTGTCTACATCGCCGCTCACGCAGTGCAAAGCAACTGGGCATATTACACAATTGAGAAATTCCGTTGGGACGAATCGATGATAGGCCTCTCGCTCGGCGTTGTGGGAATTGTCTTTGCCGTAGTGCAAGGCTGGCTCATCCGGATTATCATCCCCCGGCTGGGTCAACACCGAAGCGTCTACGTTGGCCTGAGTTTCTACACAGCAGGCTTTGTCCTGTTTGCGTTTGCCGCCTCCAGCTGGATGATGTTTGCATTTACAGTTGTTTATTGTCTTGGAGGCATCGCAGGGCCTGCTTTGCAGGGAATCATTTCAGGCATTATTCCGCCGAACGAGCAAGGCGAGCTGCAGGGTGGATTTACCAGCATGGCAAGTTTCACATCGATCATCGGTCCGCCGGTGATGAATACGATTTTTGCGTACTTTACGGCACAGAACTCGCTCGGCTATTTTCCGGGGGCCGCCATGCTGCTCGGTGGAATACTGACAGCTATCAGCATCGTGCTTGCGAGGGGGGCGTTAAGAACGAAAGAGGCAACTCCCTAGAACATCGGTGGTTTTTCTATTGAATTTGTCATGAGACGAACTGTGGCGCTCTTGATGTGTGCTTTTCTCTGCAGGCACGTGCAGGCCCAGGAGAACGTCTTCTTTGTGTCAGGCTCGTATGTGAGGGGAGTTTTGAGCCTGGGAAGCGTGAACAATACGCTTGACCGGACAGTGTTCGACTGGAACAGGTTTTTTGGCCTTTCCATGGAACCGTTCGAGCATTTCTCAACGCTGAGCACGGTCACAGGCAGGATCGGTTACAGGTTCGACCGCGATTACGAGATCTTTGCTTCGTATTTTAGATTTGATCGGGAACTGAGCAACGGTTTTCAAGGACCTGCCACGGACGGGACTCGCTATGACCTGTCGCTCAGGCGATCGCTGGGTTCAGAAAACGCGGCCGTAGGAATCACGTATTTTTTTCCTCCGCTGAGGTATGACGCGGAGGCCTATATTTCCGTTGAGGTCGGCAGCGTGCACGGTTTCGCTGAAGCGAACACTCACGGTACTCACACGGTGAAGCTCAACGACGCCGATAGCACCTATGTTTTCCATAGTGCCGATGCAAAGTACTCAAAAACAAGGATGTTCGTCGGTGTTGGAACCGGTGCTTCGCTGGCGCTGTTCCCATCTGTCAAGGTCGCCGCAGATTTGGTCTATAAGCTCGCTAAACTTGGAAAGCTCGACGGAACAATCACTGTGGAGCAGGGTTCCTTCGAGGAGCCGTCGATTTCAGAGTTTGACTTTTCTGTGTTGCTTTTCTGTGTTGGGTTAAGAATTGAATTTTGAAAGGAACGTATGACATGAATCGAAGAATGTTTCTCTCTGTTGCGCCTCTCCTCGGTTGGCTTCCGAAACTCGCCCAGGATACTTTCTTAATTCACGATGATGAAGTCATTTGTAAGCAAAAATTTGACCTTGCGCTCAAAGCATCACTTGGGAAAAAACCCATCGGCGACGTCGTTGTTGAAATTGGGAAGACATTTGTCGGAACAGAGTATGTTGCCCATACACTCGAACTCCCGGGCGAGGAACGACTCGTCGTAAACATGCGTGGCCTTGATTGTGTTTCCTTCTACGAGAATTCTCTCGTTCTTGCCCGTTGCGTGAGGAAAAATAAGCAGTCGTTCGAGGAGTATAAGGCCGAACTTCAATTCATCCGCTATCGTGGTGGCAGAATCGACGGCTATCCGAGTCGACTCCACTACACGTCGGATTATATGTATGACAACGAGAACAAGGGAGTGTGGAAGAACATGTCGAAGGATCTCGGCGGCGTTCGATTCAAAAAGGAAGTCAATTTCATGTCCACGCACCCCGATAGTTACCGTCAGCTGAAGGAGAATCCAGAATTCTTAAAAGAAATTGAGAAGCAAGAGCGGGCAATCAACGCAAGGGGAATGTTCCACATACCGAAAGACCTCGTTGCACAGATTTCTGACAAACTTGCGAACGGCGATATTCTTGGTGTCACGACTGACATTGAAGGCCTCGATACCTCGCATACCGGTATCGTGATGCGCCAAAATGAAAGAGCGTATTTACTCCATGCCCCGCTCGCCGGCAAGAAAGTGACGATTTCCGAAAAGCCGCTTGAGGATTATCTTGCGGGTAATAAGAGGCAGGTCGGGATCATGGTGGTGAGGCCGCTTGAACCCGCAGTATAAGCGTGGGACTCCTCGAAATCATCAGGGGTGATATTACCACACTCACCGTTGATGCAATCGTCAATGCGGCAAACACATCGCTCCTGGGTGGCGGCGGAGTTGATGGGGCCATTCATCGCTCGGCAGGGCCAAAGCTCCTGGAAGAATGTCGCAAGCTCGACGGATGCGCGACCGGGGGTGCAAAGATAACGAAAGGTTACAATCTTCCGGCAAAATACGTGATTCATACCGTCGGACCGGTTTGGCATGGAGGAGCGAACAACGAGGACGAACTCCTGGCGAGTTGTTACCACACATCATTCGAACTCGCGGAAAAGCACGACGTCAAGACGATTGCTTTTCCCTCCATCAGCACTGGCGCGTACCGGTTTCCTCTTGAGCGGGCGTCCAGAATTGCGCTGCGGGAAATCAGAAATTCGTTGAAGGAAAATCCCCGTTTGGAGAAAGTCCTTGTAGTTTGTTTTGATCAACAGACGTATAACACCTATCTTGAAGCACAGAAACAGGCACAACAGTAAGGTTTTCGAGGGCTCATTCATGAGAATTTCTATTTTTGTCTGCTTGGCCGCAACGTTCGTCGTAGCCGGGAAAATCGCCTTTGCTCAGCAGCCGATTTTGAGCCCGCGGGATTCCGTGGAGGTTACCATTATGGGGAAACGTGTCTTCATTGATTACGGCCGTCCCTCGATGCGGGGGAGGAAAATCTTTGGAGGATTACGGCCATACAACCAATGGTGGCGCACCGGAGCAAACGAGGCGACGACATTTACGGCCGAGGCAGATCTTCTTATGGGGGACAGTGTGATCCCAAAAGGTGAATATACGCTTTACACGTTGCCCTCGGAAAACCAATGGAAGATGATGATCAACAAACAGACGGGTCAGTGGGGAACGGTCTACAATTCTGAATACGACCTTGTGCGATTACCGCTGAAGAAACGCACGTTGAAGGAACCGGTCGAGAAGCTCACTATTGTGCTTGAAAAAACAAACACGACATCGGGAATTCTGAAAATCATATGGGAAACCACGGAAGTGTGGATTGATTTCAAGGTGAAGACAAACAATAAAAAGAATTCTCATTGAAGCGGGGAAGAAGACATGCCGACAAAAATCACAGCACGGACAGACGGAAGCATCCGCGTAGAAGGCGATTTTGAATTGTTCGATAAGGAAGGGAACAAATTTGACCTCGCGGGGAGAACCAGGATAGCCCTTTGCCGGTGTGGACACAGCAAAGACAAGCCCTTCTGCGACAGCACGCATAAGGAAATCGGTTTTCGGTCCGAGATCAAGGCGAGGGCTCTTCCTCCGCCCGAGCCCAAGCCATAGTGCCGTTCAACCTCTCTGACGTTGCCTGAATCCTTCATAAAGGAATACCGCGCTCGCACTTGCGACATTCAGGGAATCCACGTTGTTGCTCATGGGAATAGCCACAATGTCGTCACAGAACTCGAGCACCTGTTCGGATAAACCGCTTCCTTCGCTGCCAAATACGACGCAACAGTCTCCTTCGAGGTTTGCCTTCGCAATCGTCTTCCCTTCTTCCTGCGGGTGAGCAGCAATCACGCGAACGTGATGTTGTTCACGCAATAACGCGAGCGTTTCTCCGAGGTGAGAACACTCAACGACAGGAACTTTGAAGACAGCACCCATGGAGTTTCGCACGGCCCTCCGCAAGTAAGGGCTGCTCGACGTCTCTCCGACGAGTAGAGCTTGAACGCCGAATGCTCCACAATTCCGCACAAGCACTCCCACATTTTCCGAGTTGGTCAGGCCATCGATTGCTGCAAAAAAATACGGCCGGTTGCATTTTTGGAGGATAGCTGAGAGAGGTTCCGGGGTCGGGACCTTTCCGACAGCCATAATACCCTGGTGAAGCGGAAAACCGACGATTGTTTCAAGCAATCTTTTTTGCGCAACAAAGACGTCGATGTTTTCGCTACGCGACTCAAGCAAAGACCTGTACTTGACCAGCCAATCATGAGTCATGAGTGCCGATAGTACGCGCAGGTCACTTTCAAACAGTCGCCGTACAACCTTTTCGCCCTCAGCTATGAAAATTCCTCTCTTTCGGTGTTCAGCGGCCTGACGGAGAGTCCGATAGGGTTGCAGGGCGGGCGATTCCAGGTTTTTGATGTGCAATTCGTTCATGACAGGCCTCAAGTCCCGAATGGCGCGAACCAGCTTATTGAAATTTCGTGATCTCTTTCGTTGTGCATCATACAAAAAAGTTAACGAAACTGCTTTGCACCGGCTCCTGTTATTTGGTACATTGACGCGCCTTATAGATGGAAAAAAACCTAAAACACAGGGTTGTTGTCCTTGGCAGCGGATTCGCCGCATTGAGTTTTGTCAAAAAGGTCAACCTCGACCTTTTCGAAGTTTCCGTTGTCAGCCCGCGCAACCACTTTATTTTTACACCTCTTTTACCCAGCACAACCGTGGGAACGCTGGAGTTCAGGAGCATCATTGAGCCTATCCGTTCTGCACGTCGGGGGATAAAGTATTTCCAGGCTTCATGCACAGCGCTCGACCACAGGAAAAAAACCCTCCATTGTGTTGGCGTCTTTGACGGGAAGGAGTACTCGTTGACCTATGACATTCTCGTCATAGCCGTTGGGGCTGCAGTGAACACGTTCGGTGTTCCCGGAGTTAAAGAGCATGCCCTGTTTCTCAAGGAGTTGTCTGATGCCAGGGCAATTCGTCAGCGGATTATAGAGTGTTTTGAGCAGGCTGCTCAACCGGATCTCTCGCCCGGGGAACAAGATCGGCTTCTCCATTTCGTCGTTGTCGGCGGGGGGCCAACGGGTGTAGAATTTGCCGCGGAACTGCACGATTTTCTCGAAGATGACGTGCGCAAGGTGTACGGAGAACTCTCAGCAAGAGTCAGTATTCTCCTGCTCGAGGCCACAAACCAGATTCTCAGTACTTTTGATGCGACGCTGAGTAATTACACTATGAGGCTTTTCAGACGTCAGAACATTCAGCTGCGCACAGCATCACTCGTGACGAGGATTAACTCGAAGCAAATTTACTTGAAGGATGGTTCAAGAATCCCGTACGGGCTCGTTGTGTGGACGGCCGGCGTCGGGCCTTCGTCGCTTGTGCGTTCGTTGAAATTCGAAAAAGACAGATTCTCGCGGTTGTTGACGGATCGCACTTTTCAGATTCCGGGTACGGAAAATATCTACGCGCTGGGCGACTG
>CAYNRS010000009.1:0-13259 GCA_964399565.1 uncultured Ignavibacteriaceae bacterium | reverse complement strand
GCCCGAGTTCGAGCTCAGCGGATCCCACGAGTACCAAAAAGAAAGGAGTTTTAACTGTATTGATAATCCTGCGAACAGTCTCGCCCGAGGAAAAACCCATGGAAGAAATCTGCTTGAGTTTCGCATGCGTCTCAGCCAATGCCCCGTCATGGACGACGATGACCTTCTCCACGAGTGGCGAATCGAGGAACTGACGAAGCGAAAGGGAGAGGTTTGGCTGTGTAGCGAGAACTACTGATATCGGTTTCATGGCGCGTTTACTCGATGTGCTTCCAATGCCATCAGCACTGCGCCGTATGGCGGTGACGATTTCGGAGAAATGACAGCAATTTGCTTCAGCGTAGCTGAAATCTGTCGCCGCAACGTTTTGGAAAGAAGATTATTCCCGCCTGCAAGTGAACCGATCAAGGAAAGGGGTATTTTCTGATTCTTCTTTCTTCGTAAAGAGTTTACGCGGGGAATCATTGCGCGGACGTGCGCGGACAATTCGACTGCTGCAGCCCTGACCAGGCTGACGCACACAGGATCCCGTTTCGACGCCGCTTCCAAAACGAGAGGTGCAATCGATGCAATGTCAAAGTTCTCCCGATAGACAGCGGCAATGATTCGTTCCTGGTTTACAAGCCCAAACCTTTCTGCAACAAGCGTTGTGAGTTTTGTATGCCGTCCTCGACCGTCAAGGTCATTCGTAACAGCGTTAAGTCCGTTTCTTCCGATCGCGTAACCGCTTCCCTCATCGCCAAGCGTTCTTCCCCAGCCTCCTACACGATGAATTACGCCTTCCACATCCTTCGCAAACGCAATGGAACCCGTTCCGGCAATCAGAATAATGCCGGGTTTACCCGCGAAAGCTCCTTCTAGTGCTATCCTGGCGTCACTTTCAATGATGGTAAGACCAAGTTTCCGACCGTTTTGGTCTGCATAAAAGCGAAGACCCTCCCGCATTCTGTCTTTATCCGTTTGCCTGCCCGCACCTGTCAAGCCGGCAACAACACAAGCAATATCCTCGAATTCGCCCTGAACCTTGCGCAAGCAGTCCACAACCAGGCCCAACAATACTTCGGCTGCCTTATCAACGCCGATCATCTGAAAATTCGACGGTCCACCCGTAGCCTCAGCCAGTACCGCTCCGTTCATGTCCGCCAGTAGAGCTGCGGTCTTTGTCCCCCCGCCATCAATGCCTATAACATATTGCTTTTTGGGGCTCATTCAGTGCGGTGAGTATACACGTAAATGGAAGGAAATGCAAGAAAACTGACTTGAGTCAGAAGCTTTTGAATTTTGTGAGAATAACAAATAACGAGGAAGAACTCCTGAATTTTTTATTAATCGAATTTTTCAATATACTCCATTCGTTTTTCGGGATTTATTCCCGCTAATGTATTGTTGCATGGTTAAGAGTTTCCTTCCACCAAGATCAAGGAATTTGCTATGAAGATTGTCCTGCGTTTCCTGGCGTCATTCCTTCTCGTGACAGCAACTGCTTTTCCGTTTCAGTCGAGAGAAAAGGCGCCGAACTTCACTCTGAAAATGTCCGATGGGAAGTCCCTTTCACTCTCCAGGCTCAAAGGCAAAGTTGTGCTGATAAATTTTTGGGCAACCTGGTGTGGCCCCTGCAGGGTAGAAGTCCCCGGATTCCTGGAGGTCTACGAAAAATACAAATCGAAAGGCCTTGAGATCGTCGGCATTTCCCTCGACGAGACCGGCTGGCAGGACATTACGCCGTTCGTCAAAAGGTACAACATCTCCTACCCGGTCGTCCTTGGGAATCCCAAAGTGGCGAAATCTTATGGAGATATTTACGGACTTCCCACGTCTTTCATCGTAGACAAGAAGGGATTCATCGTCGACCAACACGTAGGATTATTGACGCGGGAAATGCTCGAGAGTAAGATCAAGGATCTCCTTTGAACCAAGCCCGGTTTTTGATCCGTTCCGCATCGTTTTCTATTCTCGCTGGAATTCTTTCCACGCAGACTACCGCGCAGGAATTGTCCGCCGGCTTGCGATCGAGTGCAAGCAACGTTCGAGTTGAACACAAGCTTTCGGTCGGGAAGGTCGCCAAGGGGTCGACTTTTCAAGTGGCAGTCGTTCTCAACATTGCCGACGGCTGGCACATTAATTCCCACCGGCCAACGTCAGAATACCTCATCGCAACAAGCCTCGAGCTGCAGCCGAAAGAAGGCTTGATCATCTCAGATATTCGATATCCAAAGGGGCATACCGAGAAACTCGGCTTTTCAGACCAGCCGTTGGATGTGTACCAGGACGCCGTGAGTATCTTTGTGTCGCTCAAAGTGTCGGAAAAACTCTCTGTGGCAGCCGACACATTGAAGGGAAAACTCCGCGTGCAGGCGTGCGATGACAAGATGTGCCTCGCTCCTTCTGTCATTGATGTGAGCATCCCCTTGTCCTTCGTCGAGTCGAACGCAGCAGTAGAATCAGTGAACAAAGAAGTTTTTAAGGCGTACACCTCGGATGATTTTCAGACCGAGATCCAGCCCCAGAATGAACTTGCCGCACTTTTTGAAACACAGGGGTCGTTTGCCGCCTTTCTCGCTATTTTCGTGGTTGGGCTCGCGTTGAATTTGACCCCGTGCGTTTATCCCATGCTCTCAGTGACTGTCTCTCTGTTTGGAACGCAAACCGAAACAAATCCGGCGAGAGTCGTTTTCAGAGCTGTCGTGTACGTTCTGGGAATCGCCACTATGTACAGCGTTCTCGGAGTTATGGCAGCGTTAGGAGGCGGGTTGTTTGGCAGCTGGCTGCATAACCCGTTGGTTCTCGGCGGGATTGGCGCTTTGATGCTTGGACTTGCATTGAGCTCTTTCGGCCTCTATCAAATCCAAATGCCGTATTGGTTGACGAGCAGGCTGGGCGGAACATCAGTGACGGGAATTGTCGGATTGTATTTTTCCGGGCTTGTCGTCGGAGTGTTCGCAGCGCCGTGCATCGGGCCACCGGTCATCGCCTTGCTGACATTCGTGGGCGTGAAAGGCGACCCCTTGTTCGGTTTCTGGGCGTTCTTTATCCTTTCCATAGGATTGGGATTCCCTTACTTGATCCTTGGGACTTTTTCCGGCCTGCTGAAGAAAATCCCGCGTTCGGGAGATTGGCTGACGTGGGTGGAAAAGATCTTCGGCGTAGTCCTCACGACGGGCGCACTTTTTTACTTCTCTCTCTCCGTCGTGCCGAAAGTAGCTGTTTATATCATTCCTGCGATGTCCATTGCGGGCGGCGTGTATCTGGGATTCCTCGAGCAATCGGGGAAAGCAAAAAAAGTCATGCATGAAGTAAAACTCGCGTTCGGCGTCGTGGCCGTCATGTTTGGCTTATACACCCTCAACACTCTGCGTGAGGAAGGTATCGACTGGGAAACATTCTCCGAGGACAAACTGGAAGTCGCCCGGGAAAACCAGCAGCCTGTGTTGATGGATTTTTATGCAGACTGGTGCATCCCCTGCCTTGAGCTGGACCGAAGGACGTTCACCGATCGAACGGTGATCCAGGCAACGAAGGATTTTCTGAGGTTGAAGGTTGACCTTACGTATTTTGATTCCCCCGAGGCTGAAAACCTCAGAAGAAAATACAATATCGCCGGCGTTCCAACAATTGTCTTTTTGCGCTCAGACGGAACAGAAGAAAAGAGCTCACGCCTCGTAGGCTTTGCGCCCCCCGACGAGTTTCTCGAAAGACTGAAGCCGCTGCTCAGTTCGAACTGAATCGTTTCTTCCCGTGTTTCAGATTTCTGTAGAAGCGAAACACTCGAAACTCCCGATGCTCAAGAATCTGAAACTCTCCACGAAGGTTTTCGCCCTCGTCATTCCTCTGTTTGCCGCATCTTTTGCCGTCATCGTCTACCTGAATTATCGGTTCGAAGAGAGTCAAACCCTTGAGCTTGCCCGTTCCGCCGCTGATGCACAGGCGAACCTCATAAAAAAGTCCCTTGTTCACATGATGACGACTCGGTTTGAGGTTGACGACAAGTATCTTAATCAGATTAGCCGGCCCGGAGAGCTCGAGAATGTCCGCGTGCTTTTTCGTCTTGACAGCTTACAGCTCGACGCCGAATATCTCAAGCCTGAACGAGTACCGATCTTGCGGGCCCGGGAAGCCGGGTTTCGACACGTCTGGAACAGTGAGATCGATCATGTGTTTACCACCGGCGATTCTCTTTGGGTCATTAAATGCGACACAACCAAACATGCGGCGGTGGAAAAACACCAAGATTTTCAAGTCACTTCTTTCTCCTCGGGAATCCCCATGAGTTTTTGGAAATGTGCTCGCCTGAAAATTGTTCTCCCCTTCCAGGCGGAAAGCAGGTGTCAGCAGTGTCACGATGTTCCTGATGCCCGCGTTCTTGGGGCCGCATCCATGGAAATCCCGCTAAGCCAGGCGATGAGTGCCATTCGCGCAAATGCCATTCGTTCTTTCGGGATCTTTCTCGCTCTTACTGTCGTAGTTACTGCGGCGGGAGCCTTTGTTTTTCGCAGGGTCGTTGCACGGCCAATCAACCGGCTCGTGCATGCGGCTCAGGTCATCGGCAGCGGCGATCTTGACCACGAACTTGTTGAAGAATTCGGCCGTGACGAGCTCGGAAAACTCGCAGCATCGTTTGAAGAAATGCAGGAAAAACTTAAAGCGGCTCAAAGCGAGCTTATTCAAAAGGAACGACTCTCCGCCATAGGTCAGATGGCTAGTGGCATTGTTCACGATTTTCGCAACCCGATGACGAATATTTCCTTGGGACTGGCCTTGCTCCAATCTTCTCCCCTCACAGATGATCGCCGACGCGATCTGTATAAGGAGATGCAGGAAGCAATTCAGCGCATGGCCAGAATGACACAGGAACTGCTCGATTTTTCGAGAGGCGAGATCCAGTTGGAAAAGAAGCCTGTAGAAGTTTCAACAGTCATCGCCGAACTCGTTTCTTCTATTGAGGGACACCTCAACGAACGAAACATCAAGGTGGGTGTCTCGGTTGACAGCCATCGTGTGTGTTACATGGACAAAAACCGACTCCAGCGCGCATTGATCAACATCATTAACAATGCTGAAGATGCATTGCCCCACGGAGGCGAAGTCCACCTCGGCGTGCACGAAGAAGACGAATCTGTCGTTTTCACGATTCGGGATACCGGCGCCGGAGTGCCTGATCACATTCGCTTGAGACTGTTTGAACCGTTTGTCACAACGGGGAAGAAAAGCGGAACCGGGCTGGGGTTGGCCATTACGAAGCGCCTTGTGGAGCAACATGGCGGAAGGGTGGAATTCGAAAGCGCTTTAGGGAAAGGAACCGTATTCTACGTTAAAATTCCCGTCAATGATTCTCCGTTGTCACAGAACAACAGCGGCATTGATTCCTCCCCCCGGGCGTGATTATGCTCGATAATGTAATTCTTCTGGTAGTTGGGATTCTCTCCACCGTGTCGCTGGCGTTCGCCGGCGCTTGTCTCCACTTTGCCGTTAAAAACGCGAAAAAGAAAGACGGAGAACTCGCCATGGCTCTCTGGTCTTTTGGTGCGCTCGGAGGGTTCACCTTCGCAGGTATGTGTTGGGCATATTTCCTGATCCCGATTCTCGTCCACCGTTTGTTCTGACCATCCTTTACAAGCGCTGAAATCACCGTGTCGAAATTCACCGCATCTCAAATCTCCGCCTTTCGACTTTCACGACATCACCTCGTGAAGGACGACAGTTCCACCATTGTGAGCTTGTGTCGAGATGTGTGTGGAATTCAGGCCCAACTTCAATCCGCTGCAGAAGTCGCCTTCTGGGCAAGGATGCACCGGGTCAGAAAAGCAGAGATAAGTGCAGCGCTTTACAAATCTCGCCGACTTGTGAGAACATCTTTAATGCGCCAGACATTGCACATTATTCCTTCAGCTGACCTCGGCCTTTACATCGCTGCTCTCCGGAGAAGCAGGCGTGCATTCCTCATGCGAATCTTATCGAGATTCGGCGTGACGGCAAAGGATACCGATGACTTGAATGAGTCTATCCTCGAACTTCTGAAAACTGGCCCAAAGTCTCAGGCGGAAATTGCCGCTAATGTTCTCCCGAAAACGAGCAAAGGGATGAAAAGGTACATGAAGCTTGCCTGGGGTATTCAACTCTTTCGGTCGGCATTGGTCGAGGGTTTGATTTGCTATGGTCCCTTGGACGGGAATCAATCCACATTCGTTCGCAGCGACCAATGGCTGCCGCGCTACAGGGAATTTACGGACCAAAGAGCAAAAGAAGAGCTCATTCGCCGGTATTTGTCCGCGTACGGCCCAGCGACGCCTCAAGATTTTTCAAGGTGGTCGGGAATTTCAGAGAAAGAAACTGCCGACACCTGGCGCTCATTGCACAACGAGCTGACCGAGGTTTGGGTGAGAGAAAAAAGTACCTGGTTGCTTCGGAAAGACTTGGAAAGCCTTTCACGACGCGAATTACTAAGACCCGTGCTACGACTTTTGCCAAGTTTCGATTCCTACCTCCTGGCACATGATGAGAAAACCGACGTCATCGACAACCGGTTTTACAAGCGTGTATACCGCAATCAAGGATGGATTTCGCCCGTTGTTTTGCTGGATGGAAGGATCGTTGGCACATGGTCGGTTCATCATCGGCAAAAGCGCGCGTCCGTTGAGATCGTGCCCTTTCAGACGTATTCGCGTCGTATTCGGGAAGCGATTGAAAAAGAGTGTGTTGATTTAGGTCGATTCATGGAAACAACTTTTGAAATTATCTTCAGGTAGGTAAATATGAAGAAATATGAATCAAAATGAGATTTTCTGAATTGAACTTTCGGTAGAGATTTGTGCAAACTGCGCGGCGTCACAACATTTCTTCATCCTCATGTTGACCTTGATGCTGTATTTCATTAGAATGTATCGATAATGAGCAAGGGAATTACAGACTTTTCCCAACTCCCCTCCGTTAAGCTTTACTTCAGCATTGGCGAGACCATACTCACCGAAGGCGATGTGACCGACGGATGGTTCGTTCTGCTCTCTGGCAGAGTTGGTGTTTTCAAGCGCGATTTCTCCGTGGCAGAGATATCAAAACCCGGCACGGTCATTGGTGAGCTTGGATTTCTCCTGAATATTCCACGCACAGCTACCCTTATCGCTCAGGAGCCGACAATGCTCCTCCATGTACGTGTGAGCCTTGACGAGCTCTTTACAAAATACCCCGAGCTCGCAAAAAAAATGGTCCTGATGCTTGCCGAGCGACTCGTGAAAACGACGGAAGACTGGCGCGAATCCGTCGACCGCGTAGAAGCATACTAAGTCATCCCCAACCAACCTCAAGAACAGCCACAACGACTTCCATCGTCCGAGGCGACCGGGAGAAAGGTTTTTTTCTTCCATCGCTCATCGATGCTCTACCTGCTGTGGGGATTGCTGTACCTTTCGCTGGGGGTCTACAGTTTTGCCGGGCATCGCATCCATCCGTTCTTCGGGGAAATCATCTTCTTTGACATGCTCACCAATTTCCTGTCACCGCTCGTTTACTTCGGAGTTTTGCTCACCACTGCCGCATGGCAGACTCGCAAATCGGGAAAGTCCCCCGCAATGGTTGTTTTTGCTTTTCTTTTTGCCTTCCTTTTTTGGGGAATTCCCATAACGGTTGTCTTCAACGCCGTCGGATGGGGCATGACAGCCGGTTTAATTTTCTTCTTCATCAAACTCGACTGGCTGAAAATTCTGAACAGCGAACCTCGAATGCTGAGAATTTTTGTTACTCGCGTCGTCATCGGCCCTTTGCTTTGCGCGGCTCCGGGATATGTTACAACCCGCGTACTCGGCCAGGACACTTTTGATCTTTCTGAAACATCATGGGCGCCGGCCTTCGGCGCCTTCTATTTTGCTTTACAAGGAGCAATTGAGGAGTTCTCATTGCGGTGGGCAAACAGAAG
Organism: uncultured Ignavibacteriaceae bacterium; assembly: GCA_964399565.1. Classification (GTDB taxonomy): domain Bacteria; phylum Bacteroidota; class Ignavibacteria; order UBA10030; family UBA10030; genus JACQPT01. The sequence goes on along the minus strand of CAYNRS010000009.1, from coordinate 5,353 downwards.
GAGGATGCCTCTCTGAGGACAGGATCCCGGGCATAACCCAATTCCGATGATCCCTTCACCATCCAACGAACCAGTGGAGCCCCGATGGGCAAAAGTGCTTGTGGGCTTTACAGCAGTTCTGTCTTTTCTCGGACTCTCCTGGTACCTCTATCAGAACGCGATCTTTCTTCGTTCAACTGATGTCAAAGAAGTTTCGCAAGAAAACGAGGTCATGTTGCAGAATGAAGACACCCTCGAATACCGGGACTTTCGTATTGTCCGAAGGGAACGCTCCACCCCCAGGGGTGGGACGCATTCCTACGGTGTTGACATTTTCAAGAATGGAAAGCTCACGTACCGTCATCCGAAGACTGTAGAGCAAAAAGAATTTTGCGAAATGGGCCTTGCGTCGCTTCTCGGAGATCACACTCAACAGTTGATTTTGCAGCAGTTCACGGGGGGCTCCGACTGCTGTTGGAACTCGTGGGTGCTCGAACTTGGAGATTCTCTGCGCACACTGTACCGGTCTGAAGATTTTCCGGAAATCGGCCATGAAATCGATTTCGCTGACTTTGACGGAGACGGGCAGCTCGAGATTGCGCAGCCGATTGTCTTATTCAACTCGTTCGACCGGATCGACTACTCACAGTCGCCATTCCCTCCAGCTTACTTTCAATACTCTGCGCCCACACGACGATTCATCCCGGCAAACAAAGCCTATTCGGCCTTGTTTCTCAAAAGGGCTGAAGAATTGGCGATTCAAGTCATGGAGTTTGCGGAATCGGGAAAGTGGCGGTCAGACGGCGATGCTAACGGTCAATATCTGGCTCTTGTGCTCGCCGGAACGTTGGAATATGTCTTTGCCGGGCATGAGGATCAAGGATGGGCTTTGTTTGAGCGTTGGTACATCTTGCCAGACAGGGACACTCTCAGGGGCAAGATTCAGACTGTGTTGGAATCATCAAAGCTGTATCGCAGCTTAAACGATGCGGGTTGAAAAACGACCGGAACTTTTTCATTCTGGAATTGTTAATGACATGTCGATACCTTATATTCTCAACTCTAATCAATTCTTAATAATTCTCCGGGAGTTCCTATGAAAAACGTGTTTCGTGTTCTTGTTTCCTGCCTTCTTGCACTTTTCGTGTTGGGCATTTCAGTAGCTCAGGACAAGAAGGGAACCGATGTCACTCTGAAAGGCGAAGTCATCGATATCAAATGTTTCAGTAGCGGAATGGGCGGAGGTAGAGGGGAAGAGCACCAGGACTGCGCTATCCAATGCATTAAAGGCGGGCTTCCTGTTGGACTGTTGGATGAAAAGGGAACCTTGTATATGCTCGTGCCGAAGAAGGGAATGAAAGGCGCCAACGATGCGCTCGCTGAGCATGCGGCCCATACAGTAATGGTGAAAGGAACATTACAGGATAAAGCTGGGATGAAGGTGGTGCACTACACAAGCGTTGAAATGGCAAAGTAGGACTTCAAGAGTTTCATAAAGCAAAAGGCGGCTTCTGGCCGCCTTTTTGTTTTTCAGAATTGCCTCTTTGACCCGCAACAATCGCGACTTCTTCACGGTTCACAGCAACGACAGTTTTGATCAGGATCTCATTGCTGCCTTGAGCGTATTCATCATCAACATGGCAATCGTCATTGGGCCTACACCTCCGGGGACGGGCGTAATTGCTTTTGCCACCTTGCTTGCTGACGCAAAATGTACGTCGCCAACCAGCCGATAGCCATTCCTCGCCGTTGAATCTTCCACGCGGTTAATTCCAACGTCGATGACTACCACACCCTCCCGCAACATTTCTCCCGTCACAAATTCTGCCTTCCCGATCGCCGCAATGAGAATGTCCGCGGATTTCGTAAACTGCCGGAGATCCTTCGCGCCGGTATGAGCAACGGTCACTACGGCATTTGCACCGGGATGTTTTTGCAATAAAATGTTGGCAACGGGTTTTCCAACAATGTTGCTTCTTCCGACAATGACGACATGTTTACCCGAAGGATCATTCCCGCTTCGGATCAAAAGCTCCTGAATTCCGGCTGGCGTGCATGGTTTCAGAGTATCTTCACCGATGACGAGTTTCCCAACATTGATCGGATGAAATCCGTCGACATCTTTTTTGGGATCGATGGCTTCGATGACCTTCTGCTCGCTGATGTGCCCGGGAAGAGGCAACTGCACCAGGAGGCCGTGAATCTTTTTATCGCGGTTAAATCCGTCAATCATGCCAAGCAATTCTCTTTCGGTCATGTCAGCCGGGCGATGTTCCGTGACGGAGTAGAATCCCATTTCGTCGCACGCTTTTCCTTTTGAGCGCACGTAGGATTGGGAGGCTGGATTCTCCCCCACGAGAATGAAAGCAAGACCCGGAGTAATTTCCGACGACACCTTCAGTTTCTTCGTTTGTTCCTGGACCTCCCTTTTGATTTCTTCGGATATCTTTTTGCCGTCAATGATTTGTGCGGACATGGCTGTTGTGTCGGGTAGTTGGTTTACAGATCAGGGCTGGAATTAGCCTCAAAAAGCAGGAAAAATGACTTGTTCGATCTTCGATGCTTTTCCTGTTTCCGTATCAACCTGAATGTACACTGCGCACATTCTTACGTCATGCTCAGCGAGCTCGAACTTATATGGGGTTTGGTGGATGAACCGACGGATGGCGATTTCTTTCCTCATGCCGATGACAGAATCGTATGGACCCGACATGCCGACATCCGTGATATAGGCCGTTCCCTGGGGCAGAATGCGTGCGTCTGCCGTCGGTATGTGCGTGTGTGTTCCCACGACCGCACTGACCCGGCCGTCAAGGTGCCAGCCAAGCGCCATTTTTTCCGCCGTCGCATCCGCGTGCATATCCACGAGGATGACCTTGGTATCATTTGTGATTTTGCTGATAGCCCAGTCGGTCGTTTTGAACGGATCGTCGATGGGTTGCATGTAGGTGCGGCCCTGAACATTAATGACACCGACCTTTCCTTTTTCCTTCAAGTCGTACATGACGAAGCCGTGGCCCGGATTCTCCCGAGGATAATTCAGTGGGCGCAGGAGGTTTCGCTCTTTTTCCAGAAGTTTTTTGATCTGCCAACGGTCCCAGAGGTGGTTTCCCGATGTGATCACATGGACACCCAGCCCAAAAAGAGTTTTCGCGTCTTCCTCCGAGATGCTCTTTCCCTCGGTGGTGTTTTCACCGTTCACGACGCAGAAATCAATCTCGTATTTCTGTATGTATTGTTTGAGGAGAGTCGAAACAAGGTTGAGACCCGGCTTACCGTTAATATCCCCGACGAAGAATATGTTGATATGTTTGGGCATGTGTACTGAGGTTGGGGCAGGCCGTCGTTAACGCCCGCCAGGCCGCTGGCGGGCTGGCCGACCTACCTACTGCGATTTAATATAGAGGAAAATTGGCTGGAAAGAAAAGAAAAAGCCGGAGGGCCGACGCGGAAAGACTGAATACTCAGAGTTTTGTTTTCATCAGCTGGCGAAGGACAAAGCGGTCAATGACACCAAGCGTTAGCAACGCAAGGAAAGCAAAGAGGATAATGCGTTGACTGCTGTTCGAGGAAGGCGACGCCTTCGTCTTGACAGCCATCTTGTCGGTTTCCTCCTGCACAGATTTTTTCAATTTTGCATAACTCTCGGTAAACGATTTTGCCATCGTGGAGTACTCCGGGCTTGATTCGAGTTTGAAGTCCGAAGTGGAAGTAACAACATAGCCGAACACACCGAGCACGACCATCATGGCAAAGGCGCCGGCAACGTTGTTCAGGATTCGTGATGACCATGATGTACGCAACTCCGGCGCAATCCGGGACATCACCCGCTCGGTAAAACGAGCCGAGGTGGCAAACGGATTCTGCTTTGATGCTTTCGAGAGTTTCTTATGCACTTCTACTTCTCTCCGACATTGCCCACAGACCGCAAGGTGATTTGTGCATTGTGCTTGCGTGGCATAATCGGCAGTCCCGTCAAGGAACTGGAGGATTTGCGGAACCGTTAAGTGTGTCATGCAACTTTCTCCTTCAGGGATCCTTCGTTTTTCATCGCAACCACTCTCATCCTCCGAAGAACTGCATCTTTCAGCATTGTCCTTCCCCTAAAAAGCCTGTTTTTGACCGTGCCGAGAGGTAATTCGGAGGTTTCCACAATCTCTTCGTAGCTCATTTCCTGAACAAAAAACAACGTCAACATTGATGCATAGGATTGAGGCAACTTATCGATTTCCTCGAGTACAATTCCCCGAAATTCGTTCGACTCGAATTCAACGTCCGGCAACTCTGTCTCTGAAGAAATCTGCAAGCCTTCGTGGGCTTCATCCGCATCCAATGATGTATGTTGCGGTTCGCCTTTCTTGCTCAATTCTGTCGCGCAAACGTTGTACACGATTCTGTAGAACCAGGTTGAAAAACTTGACTTCCATTCGAACCTCGGTAAGGCATTGAATGCCCTGACGAACGCATCCTGGAGCGCTTCTTCGGCATCCTGGTGGTTTTTGAGCATGCGGACGGCCAGCGCCATGGCTCTTTCTTTATGCCGGTCCACGAGCTGAGCATAAGCTCGCTTTTCACCCGCCAAAATCCTTTGAATTACTCGAAAATCCTGGTCGTTCATCCTGCGCAGGTTGATGTTGCTATTTTAGACCGGAAAGATCCCTTCCGGGTTGCAAACGAAAGGAAATTGTTGAAACCTGCCGCCAAAATATCAGGTCAAAGTTACCAAAGAGCAGAGCCAACATCAATCTCAAAGGGAGCATTACATGGAACCAATTCTTGTTGTTTTCATCGTTTTTGGATCGACAGGTCTCGTTATTTGGAAGTGGATTGAATCCCGGCACAAGGAGCGAATCGCTATGATCGACAAAGGCGTTACACCTGCGGATTTTAAAGGAGTCTCCGTCCGGGAGATGTTCAAGATAAATCCGTTAAGCAGTCTCAAGTGGGGTTTATTGGCGCTGTTTGTGGGAGCTGGACTTTTCCTCGGCGCAATCCTCGACCAGTACGTTTACTTACCGGATGCTGTTTATCCTGCAAGCATGTTGGCTCTCGGCGGGTTGGGACTCGTTCTTTTCTACGTCATTGCTGCGCGAAAAATGAAGAACGAAGGCAATTAGGGATAACCCGTCGGAGCAAACAAAGAAGCCGGATGATGAATCCGGCTTTTTGTTATCCTGGATACAGCATCAGCTTCGAGTTTGTCACATCATCCAGTCAAAAACTTGAAATCACATGAGAAGAATACTTGCCTGGGGATTCCTGATCGTATTGACATCCTACATTGTCGTTATCCTCCAAGAATACCTTACAGAGGGCTCCGCATGTCCTGAGAATGTCGTAGAAATAAGAATCGCATCCAAGATATTGAATCAAG
>CAYNRS010000008.1:0-13492 GCA_964399565.1 uncultured Ignavibacteriaceae bacterium | reverse complement strand
TCTTTCCAGGGCATACTCAACGATTCTGGTTATCGTGTCTTCAAACGATAACCCGTATGCCCGTGCAGACCTTGCAAAACCCGCGTCATCGGAAATATCGGGGTTGGGATTTACCTCGAGGATGTATGGTGTATTGTTCTTCGTCAGTCTTATGTCGATCCGTCCATAGTCCCGCAAGCCCATCAACCGATAAGCTCTCAGCGCGAGCTCCTTCACTTTTTTCTCGACGTCGGAGGGCAACTCGGCAGGACAAACGCCAACCGTACCGGAATATTCTTCGGTTCCTTTCATCCACTTGGCGTTGTAGGTGACAATTTTCGGGTAATTCTCCGGCATTTTCGAGAAATCAATCTCTGAAATCGGAAGGACAATGGGTCGGCGATTGCCCAGAATACCGACATTGAGCTCTCTGCCTTCGATGTACTCCTCCACGAGGGCCGGCTGGTCAAAATTTTGAAAAATGAATCGTACGCGTTTTTTGAGAGCTGCTTCGTTGTCCACGACCGACGAATTCTCGATGCCGACGCTTGCATCTTCACGTGATGGTTTCACAATCACGGGAAAGTCGAGCGGAAAAGATTCCGCTGCAACCTCATTCGCATTCTTGAACACCGTAAATTTCGGCGTTGGCAGCTTGTGATGGTTCAGGATTTCTTTCGTTCGCACCTTATTCAGACATGTACCGAGGGAAAACGCAGGCGCTCCTGTATAGGGTACCTCCAGGAGCTCAAAGACCCCCGCCACGTGCATTTCATGAGTGGCATCGTTCCCGACAGATTCGCAAAGGTTGAACACAAGGTCAGGATCCTTCTCCTCGAGAAAATGAATCAAACGCTTGATTTCCCCGTTCACGTTGAAGAGCGATGCGCGAAAACCGGATTTTTTCAAAGCATCTTCGACATGTGCCCGCTCCTCCAACACTCCAACCTCCGACATGTCGACCGCATTCTGGGGAACGCTGGCGAGCACTTCAGCCTGGCTCGAACCAGCCTCCAGTTTCCCGCTTTCGGAAATGTATTTCCGCCCCGCCTCCGTTTCCACGGTAGGCTCATTGAACACGACGGCAACGTGAATTTTCTTCCTCATAAGCCCTTTCTCTTATATGATGGAGATGTGGACTTCGACTTCATCGGCCTTCGTCATGTCATGCAATTCGAAATCAACGGTGTAGGCGCGTTTGTAGTGTGCCCCGTTTGAAAAGTATCTCGCGATTTGTTCCCACACGCTGAGGGCGGCGTTGGGCATGTGGCCTTTTCCTGCGAATATCAGGTATTTTCCGGCGGGAATGATTTGAGAAACCATTCCTTCCGGGACCCTTTCCAGAGTTGTCACTTCTGAGGCCACAATAAGCGAATACTCGTTGTTGTTGTCTTGATAACTTGTGTAAACTCCCAGAGCCGTCCTTTCATCTCTCTTATTCGGGATCCTCTTTTTGTCATTGTGGAATTTTTTCCACAGGTCGGAAATCCTTGTCGATGAAGCTTCGTTTTCGAGGAGGTTTGACGCCCTGACTTCGATGCCTATGATCTTGGATTCGTTTCGGTGAGTGATTCTCGGTGCCATCATGAGAGCTCCTCCTTGGTGTTCATCACAGAAGTCCGTTTCTGACCATTGCGGCATCAAGCACGGCGTTGATCATGCTGTTGTAGTCTAAGCCTGCTGTCCTCGCCGCCCGCGGAAAGCATGAATGTTCGTTAGGATTTGGAATGATTCCGGGGAGCGGGTTCACTTCGATAACTTGCGGGTGTCCTTGCTCGTCAAGACGGACATCTATCCTGCACCAATCGCGGCATCGCAGAACTTGAAACGTACGCACGCAAACATCCTTGATCTCCTCGCTTAATGTGTTGTCGATGCGTGCGGGACATTCAAGAACGTCAAGCGGGTGGTCTGTTTGATCCCACACCCATTTTGCCTCGTATGAATAGATCGGATTAACCCCCTGCGGGAGAGTATCGAAACGAATCTCCACGATGGGCAGTACGCGGAGATTTCTTCCGTTCCCGAGGATGGCGACGGTGAACTCCCGGCCAGGAAGAAATTTCTCAACAAGAACCGGCTCTTCGTATTCTGTTATGATCTTCTGAACTTGTTGGCGAAGGTCCTTTTTTGTTTTTACAACCGACGCGTCGAAGATCCCTTTGCTGGAACCTTCGTGCAAAGGCTTCACGATTGCCGGAAGAGGAAGTTTTTCGAAGTCTTGCTGGTTCGGATCGTCAACAACCGCGAAATCAGGCGTAGGGATGAGATGGTAGGAAAGAATTTCCTTCGTACGGGACTTATCAAGACAAATGCCAAGCGTGACGGGGTCCGAGCCCGTGTAGGGAATGCTCAGAAGGTCGAGAATTGCCGGAATTTGAGCTTCGCGTGAGGGGCTATTGAACCCTTCAGCGATGTTGAAGACTATATCGGGCTGGAGCGCGAGGAGTTTTCCATGAGCCTCCTCGTTGGCTTCGATGAGAGTGACGTTGTGTTGTTGCTTGAGTGCCGATTCCACGGCCAGAATGGTCTCTTCACTATCCCATTCTGCGTATGTATCGCTCTTCGTCTTCAGGAATTTCTTCCGCAGGGCCGTGATGACAGCGGCGCCGCCTTCTCCTCGAGAACGAAACCCGTTCTCTTCAACCTCCTTCTTGTCGACCGGTGAACTCTCCGGCCGAATATTAAAGACGAGAGCGACGTGCAGTTGCTTTTGCAAGCAGCTTCGTTCAACCTTTCAGATGGTGAAAGATGTCGACCGCCTTCTCAATGAACAAAGAACTACTACAAATATAATCTTTTGCAACTTGATGTCAAGTTTTTTGGACTCTTTCGGCGCGAAAATTTCATTTCGTACTTGACAATGTCATGGCAACTACTCCGGGAAAAAAATTTCTGAAGGCAAGATGATCGTCGAGCGCCGACCCGACTGTACTACCCGACTTTTCCAAGATCGAATATTTCTTTGTAACTTGTTTCGAAGTGTTTGCGGATGGAGAAGTTCGACGATGAGCGAAGCTGCGGATCTTTTTCTACGAGAGCAAACGCTTCACGACGGGCAACATGAAGAAGTTCGACGTCGTCGACAAGGCTGGCAATCCGAAATCCGGGAAGCCCGCTCTGACGTGTGCCGAAGAATTCGCCCGGGCCTCTGAGTTTAAGGTCAACCTCGGCAATTTTGAAGCCGTCGGACGTTTCAACCATTGTTTCAAGGCGGACGCGGGCGGTTTCTTTTTCCTCCTGAAGTACAAAAAGATCCTTCCCTCTGGCGTGTGTGTCGAACCATCCATAATCCGCGACCAGGACGCAGTATGATTGGTCGGCTCCGCGCCCAACCCGACCTCTCAATTGATGAAGTTGCGACAAACCGAACCGTTCCGCGTTTTCTATCATGAGAATCGTTGCGTTTGGGACATCAATTCCTACTTCTATGACGGTCGTCGCAACGAGAACCTGAATGTCTCCTGCTTTGAACTTCAGCATCACCTCATCTTTTTGGTCGGATTTCATGCGCCCATGAATCAGTCCGAGTCTGAGGTCTGGGAATACCGCTTTTTCAAGGCGTTCAAATTCCTTGGTTGCCGCCTTGAGGTCGATCTTTTCGGATTCTTCGATCAAGGGAAACACGATGTAGGCTTGCCGTCCACGCTTGACTTCTTCCTTGACGAAATCATACACCTTCTGTTTTTGGTGATCCATCCGCACAGCGGTCTTGATCGGCTTTCGGTTTGCCGGCATTTCATCGATGATGGAAACGTCAAGGTCGCCATAGACCGTCATCGCGAGGGTTCTGGGGATTGGCGTTGCAGTCATCACGAGCACGTCCGGATTGATTCCTTTCTCCCTCAGCGCCGCCCTCTGCACAACGCCAAACCTGTGTTGTTCATCAATGACCACAAAGCCGAGCTTTGCAAAGGTCACTTTTTCTTCAATTAAGGCATGTGTGCCGACGACGATATTGGCGCTTCCGCGACGAATATCCTCAAGAATGTCCTCCCGCAGTTTCTTCTTCTGACCGCCTATCAGCAGCCTTACGTTTATTGGCAAGTTTTTGAGAAAGCTCGAGAGCGTCCTGAAATGCTGGTCTGCAAGGATTTCCGTGGGAGCCATGAACGCAACCTGGTAGCCATTATCGATCGCCACCAACATAGACAGAAGCGAGACTACTGTTTTGCCGCTGCCGACATCCCCCTGCAGCAAACGATTCATCGGCCTGTCAGATTTCATATCAGCCGCTATTTCGTTTAACACGCGCCTTTGAGCCTTTGTCAATTCGAAGGGTAGTGATCCAACGAGCTGTCGCGCCAAATTGCTTTCCACCTGAAAAGGGATCCCCTTTTCCTCGTGCTTGTAATGATATCGTCGGAGAGCGAGCAACAATTGAAGGAAGAAGAGCTCATCGAATTTCAGCCTGCGCTCGGAGGCGTGAAGATTTTCACGGCTGAATGGGAAGTGGATATTTTGAATGGCGAACCGAAGGTCGGGAACCTGGACACGGCTGCGGATGTCCGTTTCAAGGCTTTCCTCAACGACATCCAGATACTGTTGTGTCGCATTCCGGATGATGCGCCGGAAGCCTCGGCTGTCGAGCCCAACTCTTTCCAGGTCGGAGCTCGAGCGATACTTCGGTATAATCGCGCCGGTGTTGAAGAGCTTCCCCCAGTCCGGCTCGCCTTCTTCGCTGCCTTTCAGCCGGTCGAACTGCGGATGGATAAACTGCACTCGCCCCAGTCTGTCCCACGTAGGCATTGCCGATACCGCAAGGACTTCGCCAACTTCAAACGCATCTTTGTACCATTGGACACCCTCAAACCATACACACTGGACGTAACCTGTTTCGTCCTTTATTGTGAGGAAAAACATCAGTCTGCGGGATTTCTTTGTTCGTCTTGTTTCCTGACGAAATACGTCCCCGATGACGGTTACGGCCTTGCCTTTGTTTGCATATGTTCTGAGGTTGCCGATGGGGATAATAGTGCTGCGGTCCAGGTAATCTCTCGGAAAATAGTAGAGTAAATTTTCGACTGATTCTATGCCGATACCACGCAGCGCAGCCGTTCGTTTCGGGCCAATGCCTTTCACCGACTGCAATGAAGAAACGTTTCTTGAAATCCTTCCGTGTCGATCTGTTCCTTCACTCATGAAAGAACTTTCATCGAATGAAATTGATGAGTGTCACCGTTAAGTATTTCAACACAATGCAAGAATCGTGAAGAGGGTAGCGACGAAAGTCGAGTGTGTTGAAGTCTTTTGCAAAACCCTTTTTGCGAACTGCGCATCTTATGTGTGAGAGCAGTCATACGATGTGCAACATTCGCGCGTATACTGGAGGGTAATTTGTCGCGACAGAATCTAAAGAAGTTTGTGTCGAAACAAAAGCTGCTTTTTAACTAACTTCATGTCCACCGGCACTGATTATTTCAGAATCATCCATTGCCGGCAACACAACAATGCTCATCAGCTCTGCAAACTGGTTTAGGAATCAGGCAGGAACCCTCGTGGATTCGAACGACTCCAACAGTGAGGGAATCATCGATAAGAACCTGAAGAATGCTATCATGGCCTTCAAGGATAATAACAGGGACGGTTCGAAAGACAACAACTAGAACTGAAGTTTTTGGGTTGGAGAACTTGACAGTGAATTAGTTGTGGTGGATCGTGCGCATCGCCTTATACCGCTTCAATTTGCCTTTTATAATCGCGACCAAAGTGTCAAGATCAAAGGGTTTTGTGATGTAGTCGTCAACACCAAGCTCTTTCCCGGCACACACGATGGCTTCGTCCGTCAGTCCGCTTAAGAACATGAACGGAATCCTGTTGAGATGCTCAAGCTCTCTCACTTTTTGATAGAAGGCAAAGCCGCCCATCGTGGATGTTTCAAGATTAATATCGGAGAGAATCAGATCGACACTGTGCTCGCGAAGATATCTGAATGCCTCATCCGATGAGTCGAACGCCCGGACATCGAAACCTTCTTGCTCGAGCGTCATCCGCAATGATTCCAGCATCCCTGCATCATCATCGATAATCGCGAGCGTCGCATGGGTCGACCGCGGAGCCCGCAACTCCTGGAGTAGCTCCGACTCGATGATTTCATATTCCTCCGCGGAAATGCTGAACTTTCTTCGAAGCTCCGCAAGTGTTGAAGCGTTTTCAGGCGTCAATGTCCCCGAAGACCAGAGCTTCATAAACGCGTGCTTGTAGCATTCTCGTTTCACGCCGGCCTGCAGAGTGAAATGCTCATCTGCAGAGATATTCAAAAATGTCCGTCGTGTGAGCAGCGCTTCTTCTTCCGCTGGCGTCACGGCCCCATCTTCCCAGACTCGGAGCAGCTCTCTGTTGTATTCCTGTAGTGCTTGCATATGCTCACGGGACTTTGCTACACCCTCATTTCTTGCCTCCAACTCCATGCGACGTTCATACTCTTCCTTGAACTTCTTACGGGCCTCTTCAGCTTGCCTGCCAAGCTCGGCTTTTCTCTTCAGTTCGGCTGCTTCTTCGGCCAGTTTGCGGGCTTCTTCCTGCTGCTGGTTGCGCTCCCTTTCATACTGAAGAAGTTTGATTCGTTCTTCGTAAGCGTGGACGTACATGTTCCTCGGATCGAGGGTTTTTGCGTGCTCGACTTCCTGAAGTGCCTTCTCCAATTCACCACTTTTTACAAGCTTGTCCACACGCCTGAGCGTTTCAGTTACCACGGACTTGACCTCTCTGTAGGAATGTGTTTCGGACATCGCGCCCCCAAGGTATGTTGACTTATTCCCAGCAACTACAATGCCACGCAAAACAGGTGTAAATGCTTGCTCCATGGGCCTTAACGGGTACAGCTGAGGTTGGCAGTTTGTAGAATCTTCAGCGAAAACGGCAGGATTTAGAGGGAGTACTGGTCTGAGCGCCTGTGCGCCAATAAATCGTTGTAAGCGTTGATCTTCTTGTCGTTGGCATGGCTGAGGTTTATTTCTGCTGCAACAATTTCCTCCCTATCTTTCGAGAGGCGCCTCAGAACTTCACCGCGCGGAGAAACAACCTCACTCATGCCCTGGTAGAGAAGGTCAATCCCACCACGGTTTTCCCGGCCAATTCGGTCCGCCGTTGCAGCAAACACACGATTCTCGAGGCAGCGTGTGATCATGGCGTCGGGGCAATACGGCAATACGAGATTCGACGGGTGCGCGATAAGCTGTGCGCCTTTCAGCGCCAATGAACGTGCGCTTTCCGGATACATCCAGTCGAAACAAATCATCATCCCTACCTTGCCAAACGGCAAATCAAAAACCGGGAATCCGAAATCCCCAGGTTCAAAAAAGAGATTCTCCCGGTCAAAAAGATGCACTTTTCGATATACGCCGATGATTCCGGCTGGGCCAACAAGCGCTGCTGAATTGAAAATGACCCCAGCCTTCTCCGCAAAACCGTAAACAACGAAGGTGTTTGCCTTCTTTGCAAAATCACTCAATACCTGAAAGGTCGATCCCGTTGCAGGCTCTGCAAGCTCCTGAACTTCGCTTTCATCGATGAAATTGTACCCTGTATTGAAGAGTTCAGGCAACACATAGAGATTTGCGCGCATGCTTTCCATCATAGCGAGAGCCGCCGCGACGTTTTTCTTTATCTCGCCGAACTCCGGGTTTGTCTGAACAATGGCTATTTGCATAAATAGCGGTGTCTCACGTTTAAATCCCCGTGCCTCTGAAGCAATTTTCTGTCTAGTCCAGCTTCAGCTTCTTCAATTTCGGTTTAATGACAAAGGCACAATAGCGTGCGTTAGAATTGTTCTTGAAGTAGTCCTGATGATAGTTCTCGGCCTGATAAAATTCTTTGAGCGGTTGAATTTCGGTCACGATTCCGTTGTTAAATTCTTTTTGTGCGGCGGTTTTGGATTTTTCGGCAGTTTTCTTCTGGCCGTCATCGTGATAGAAAATGACGGATCGATATTGCGTGCCAACGTCAGCACCCTGCTGATTAAGAGTCGTTGGGTCGTGCGACCGCCAGAACCATTCTAGCAGTTTCTCATATGATATTTTCGCAGGGTCGAATACGACCTGCGCGACTTCTGCGTGACCTGTTTCACCCGAACACACTTCTTCGTACGTCGGGTGAGGCTTCGTTCCACCTGCATACCCGGCAACAACGGATTGAACTCCGGGCAACCGTTCAAACACCGCTTCCACGCACCAGAAACATCCTGCGCCAAGAGTCGCTTTTTCCAATTCGGGCATTTTCGTTCCTTTCTGTGAACTCAGGAAACTCACAAGAGACAGGAAAAACATATTTAGGATCATCATTCTCCTCAAAAGCATCAATTCATTCCTCCATTACTCCATTAATCCCCATTGCTTTTACTTTTCCTTCATTCTCTCCACGTCCTTCGAACCGGATGCGCTTCTGTTGTAAACACAACGCTTTCAAACGGCAGTTTTTGATCTGATGAAAAAAGCAGATAGAGGTATTTCAGCGTCTCTGCAAAAAAGAAACTTTCCATCCCGTCTGCTTTTTCTTTTGTGATGACATCTTGCAAATAAGCATAACCCGCTTCCGTCCTGCAGTATGTTTTTATATTCCTGAAAAACGTCTCGCCCATTGCCACATACTTGTCGTTGCCCGTGTAATGTCGCAGATAATAGGCTGATTCAATAATCTCAGGCCTCAAATAATACTCCGCAGCCAGCACTTTCATTGAATCATAATCTATTGTTTCTGGTTCAATCCCGTGGAGATTCCACATCCTCAAACCGGACTCCTGCAGCTTTACTGCCCGCTCCAGGTCTCCAGCCAGACACAACACGGACGGGAAAAAAGCGTCGAGGGAGCCGTAGGTTGTTGCCAAACGCTTGCCGGTTTGCATGTCAGCGACACCATACCAAAGCTCTCCCCTTCGTTCATCTGCCAAGTACATGTTGATGGCTTTGATGCTTTCGTCATACATGTTCTTGCAATCCTGATCGCCGAAGAGCAGCCAGGCCTTGAAAATATATTCATAGTACGAATCAATCGCTCCACTGATATGACTTCTCGTGTTCACCCATTGTCCGGTTTCGACGTCGATCCAGGTTCCGACGAGGCCGATGCGAGAGCGGCAGTTAAAAAGCTGAATGAGGGCTTGTTTGGCCTGTTGAAAATAGACGTTATTCCCCGTCAATTTGCTGAGCGTCCCAAACTCGAGCAATGCTGTTCCGATTTCCGCCGGATTGTTTCGGGCGTCGCGGACTTTTCCCGTCTGTAGATGCACATATCGATACGGCATCCCCGTCGGCGAATTATAAATGGGCAACAATCGATTGCCGAGGTCCTCCGCGAGTTTCAGAAATCTTCTGTCGCCATCCATCTGATATGAAGAAAGAAGACCACCAAGCAGCCGGATAATAATTTCGAAAGCCTGAACTTCAATGTTCTTGTCAAATGAAAGGCTGTCAAGAATGAGCTTCTTGGCTTCAGCTGCTTCTCTAGTCAGTCCCATCAGGAGCATCGTGTCGTAAGCATCCACGGGCGTCATGTACAGAGAAACACCATACCAATCGTGCGCCTGTTTGCTGAGAGGCTTCAACGCATCATGACCCCACGCGTATTTTTTGTAGCCGTCCCATGAATGCAAAAACTCAGCTTTCACCGAATCTGCAAGCGCCGGACGACGTTCAGTCGATTGTGGATGAGACAGGGAAAGAGGAACGGCCAGCGCCAAAATCGAGAACAAGACGCGACAGAGCATGCGGAAGGCCTCAGTCAAACAAGGTGAGTTTGAGGAAATTGAGGGAGGACGGATTGTCGGCCCCGCGACGCTATCTTCCTGCAAGGAGAAAATACGAAAGGAATCGGAAGCCATTCACGGTCTCAAACAGCCACACCTCCGCCCACTTCAACGGATTCCACAAATGGATATACCACCGCTTCCATATCCGCTGAAAATGAGCTCTCGTGTAGACGCTTGAAAACGGATTTCGCTTCTTGAACCACAGCTCAACCGCTGAAGGAATCTTTACTTCAGGCATTTCATCGTGAAGTTTGCGGTAGAAGGCAAGGAGCTCCTTGACTTTCACATCACGCCAGTCGATAATATCCTGTTTCGTCCTGGCGATGTGTTCCAGCAGTGCTTCTTCAACCTTTGTTTTCGGCCGGCTTCGGAGCCAGACTTCCTCCAGTTGAAAGAAGAGCCTCACAATACCTCGAACACGGTGCAACGCAAATTTCCATCGGCCCCACCAAAACGGAAGCACCGCCTCGCGCGGAAATCCCGGGCGCCGGTCATCCCTATGGCGCACCGTCCAAAAGCCGCAGTTCATTGGATGCAATCGTTCGATCGTTGAAGCGGAGAGATACCAGGAGAAAAACGACATTCTGTCCCAGTAATGCCACCAATCATGCCGCCATGTTTTCAGCACATTGACCATGTGTTCGGTGGAATAGAATTGACCCCACACATCGTGCCAGGCCTGCATTAATTCTTCGTTTGACATTCGTTCCGGTTTCACTGCAACGTGGGCCGAATCGTACGTGTTAAAATCCTCGTGCATCCATCTCCCTTCATGCCACCATTTTTGGTGGTCTTTTGATCCGGGTAACGGAGAAAGAATGTAGAATGAGGCTGAATCGAACCCAATCCTTTGAAGCTCGGCAATGTCCTGTTTGATGCTTTCAGGCGTATCGAACGGAAGACCCAGAATGTAACCGGCGTGACACACAATGCCGACCGAATGGCAATGGTCGACGAGGCTCTGGTATTCCTTCACCTGGTTCTGGAATTTTTCCTGCGAACGGAGGTTTTCGCGATTCACACTTTCTACTCCGAAAAACGCCTGGTTGCAGCCCGCACGTGAAGCTTGAACAAAGAAATCTCCGCCGGGAAGTTTGCGTGCTGCAAGGTCGCTTTGCATCATAAAGGTAAACGGATTATGTTCCTCCTCGCGCAACCGGATGAGGCCGTTGAACAGGTCCCGCCAACGAGGGTTTCGGGCAATGTTGTCATCAGTAAAGAAACAATGGGTAACACCGGCTTCATGGTAACTCTGGCGAACGAAATCAACGACCTGTTTGGGGTCGCGGAACCTCATGGTTTTGCCCTGCACATTGATGATCGTACAAAAATCGCATGTAAACACGCAACCCCGGCCGGTGTCGATGGTGCTGAAACGAGAGGCAGATCTTTTGAAGTCATCCTTGGTAAGACGGGGAATGGGAAGGTTTGTGAGGTCCGGAGTTGGCGTGAGAAAATTGTAGAGTGGCTTCGCCTGCCCTCGCGCAACGTCTTCCAGGACTTTCGGGAGTCTCCCGTCTTCGACTTCTCCAGCCACGAGCACAATCCCTTTGGACGCTGCTGCTTTCAGATCATCCGTGAAACCAATCATCGCCATCATCCCGCTGACGTGGAATCCACCAATGAGAACGCTGATACGATGAGGAAGAAACCAGGAAGCGATGTCTTGAGCCCGCGGAAACTGATTCGTTTGAACACCCACGAGCATGACGATGGATTTGACCCCTCGGATTCTTGAACGTTCAAGTATTTCCTTGACTGGCACGCGTTCATACGCCTCATCAATCATGCGCACATTCAGCGACACGCCTTTGAAAAACGATTGGTTGACGACGTCGCGCGTGAGTGTAGCCATTTGCGTCAGCGTGTTGCTGCGAATGACGCAGACGCGCGCTTGTATCGGATAACCGTCATCCGTGTAATTGGTCGCCCGGACAAGAGTTACATCAAGCTCTCTCGTGCCAAGCGAGATCGCTGTTGCAAATTCACTCGATTCACCTCTTTCTGATTTTTCATCAATGGCGGGTTCGGCGTACATAGATCCTCCCGAGGAGTTATGAGAATCAGGTTAAAAACTGCCTTTTTAAGATACAAGAATGCGTAACTGAAATCAAATCAGGATGTTTCCCCCACGGTTTTATCATTTTGGATTAGGAATTGACCAGGAGAATGCCTATCTTGAGTGCGTCAATTAACAGTACACCGTCTATATCTCTTTCGGGAGAGCTTGTTCGACACTTGTTGTGAAGAACGAGCAGGTCTTTCAAAATCCCGCTGCTGAACCGCACAAACACCTTCCAAGGTCCAAACGCCGATCAGTCAGTCAAGAAACCCGGGGATATCCCCTGGCGAAAGTGGTTTTCCAGGTCCAAATGTTCGGCGTACACCTTGCCCGACGGTTGAGTCGGGTGGATTAAATCAAGAAAGGACACGTTCCATGGAAAAAGGAACTGTCAAATGGTTCAACGGAGCCAAAGGTTACGGCTTTATTTCACGCAACGGTGGCGAAGATGTTTTCGTCCATTATAAAGCCATTTCAGGCGGGGGCTTCAAATCCCTGAACGAAGGCGATAAAGTGGAATTCGAAGTCGAGCAAGGCCCAAAAGGGCTCCAGGCGACGAACGTCACAGTCGTCTAACGGGAATTCTCTCGTAAACACGAAACCCTGCCCACAAGGCAGGGTTTTTTGTTTCTGGGAGGTGGCTGAAGAAACCGATAAATCGGTTCCTCCTACAGTGTGGATTAATGGCACCCCGATAAATCGGGGTCTGATTCCGAATCGGAACGGGGATATTTCGTCGTCAAAACTAATCAGTTCTCAGTCCGCGACTGATCGGTAGCGCTAGCACCACGATTCATCGTGGTGCCAAAAAAAACAAACGTTAGAAACTGTTCCAACGGTTTCAACAAAAGCGGGAGCGGCTCATTGGGGCCATACATTTACCATCTTCTGCCACCACCACCGCCGAATCGTTTACCGCCGCCTCGATTTCCCCCGCCGCCAAATCCGCCGCGGGGACGGTCTGTTTTGGGGCGTGCTTCGTTGACGTCCATGGAACGGCCTTTATATTCTTTGCGATGCAACCCAGCAATTGCCGCTTCAGCTTCTGTTTTGTTCGGCATCTCGATGAAACCAAATCCTTTGGAAACGTTGTTGTAGCGGTCTTTGATAATGCTGACTGATTCTATCTCTCCGAAAGGCTGGAATGCATCACGCAAATCCTGTTCGGTGACATCCCGCGAAAGGTTGCCGACGTAGAGCTTCATATGACCTCGAATGTGATAGTGGGAAAATGGGCTATACCGGCCCTGGCGGAGTGCCTGCGCCTTCCTGGGTCAGAGAGGGAATAGCGGTGTTTTGAATAAGATAAAAGAAATAATAGTGGTTTCCTAATCCGCCTTCACCATGTTCATTAAGTCTGGAACACTCAGGAACCAGCTGCACGTCATCTCCATCTCTTCATGTATATCAACGACGACTTAGCTCTCTTTCAATACAGCCTTTACTCTCTCAGGCGTCATCGGAAGTTGGGAGAGCCTGGCTCCAACCGCATCGTAAATGGCGTTGGCGATGGCACCTCCCATGGTAACGATCGCCGGCTCGCCGCCGCCTTGCGGGTCCGCTTCCTGATTGTCGATGATGACCGTTTCGATTTTTGGAGTCCAGGAAAACCGCGGGATATCGTACGTGTCAAAGTTCGTGTCAAGGATTTCACCGCCTTTGAATCGGATGGTCTCGCTGAGTGAATAACCGAGGCCCATCATAAT
>CAYNRS010000007.1:0-13774 GCA_964399565.1 uncultured Ignavibacteriaceae bacterium | reverse complement strand
TCTTTCGATAATTAAGGTCACAGCTGACCGTGAGTCCGCTTTTTTTTGCTGCCTTCACTGCTTCAATTGTAGTTTCTGATGCGGATGCGCTCAGTGCAGGAGTAATGCCGGTAACATGAAACCACTTTGAGTCGCGGAACGCCTCATTCCAGTTCACGATGCCTGGAGTGATTTCGGCAATTGAAGAATGCGCACGGTCGTATAAAACCTTTGACGCTCGTTGCGACGCACCTGTTTCAAGAAAGTAAATGCCCAGCCGATCCCCGCCACGCACAATATAATCCGTCCTGACGTCGTGGCGATGAAGCTCACCTATGCACGCATCTGCAATTTCATTCTTGGGCAGACGAGTGACATAGTGCGTTTCTAAACCGAATTGAGCGAGGGATACAGCCACATTAGCCTCGCCGCCGCCAAAGTTGATATCGAATTGTCTTGCCTGGGAAAATCTCTGGTAACCCGACGTCGATAACCTGAGCATGATTTCACCAAACGTTACAACTTTTGCGGCCATAGTTCTTTTCCTTTACGACGTCCTTCCTTTGGCGAGACTTTCACAAAGGGTCTTTGCGTTATCAGTCAGTTGACGATAATTTTCCGACTCAATTGCCTTTTTGTCGAGCAAAGCAGTTCCCACTCCAACAGCGCAAGCGCCTGCCTTGAGCCAATCTCCCGCGTTTGTCAACGTCACACCACCGGTTGGCATAAGAAACAGGTGTGGCATCGGTGCTAAGATGCCTTTGAAAAATGCCATGCCAACGACATCGGCGGGAAAGACTTTGATGATATCCGCGCCGGCTTCATGCGCCGTCTGAATCTCAGTGGGCGTAAAGCAGCCCGGCAAGGCCGGAACATCATTCTTGTGAGCAACCTCAATGATTTCTTTCTTAAAAATCGGCCCCACCACGAAGCGCGCACCCGCATTGATAGCCCTCTGGGCTGTTTCTGCATTCAGCACTGAGCCCACCCCCACAGTTACTTCGTTGCTCGCAGATTTCGAAACTTCCTCGATCATTTTCAAAGCGTTTGGAACTGTCATTGTGATCTCGACAATCGAAACTCCGCCGGCGTAGATTGCGTCAATGACCTTCATGAGCTTTTTCGCGTCGGTCATTCGTATGACAGCAACAGCTGCTTTTTCCTTGATCAATGCGACGACTCGATTGCGATTCATTGGAACCTACGCACTATAAGCTGTTGAAGCTGTCTCCCCGCCTCTTCCTGTCCAGTTTGTATGAAAGAATTTCCCGCGTGGCTCGTCCACCCGCTCATATTGATGCGCGCCGAAGTAATCGCGTTGCGCCTGCAGCAGATTTGCGGGAAGTCTTGCGTTTCGATAGCCGTCAAAATAGTTCAGAGCGGTCGAAAATGCCGGTATCCAAACCCCGTTTAACACCGCAGTCGAAACCACACGACGCCACGCATCCTGGGAGGTCTCGATTTTCTCTTTGAAAAATGGATCAAGCAGGAGGTTTGTCAGTTTTGGATTATTGTCGAATGCTTCCTTGATCTTTCCAAGGAACGCCGAACGAATGATGCAGCCACCGCGCCACAATAATGCAATGCCTCCATAATTCAAATTCCATTTGAATTCCTCCGCGGCGGCGCGCAGCAGCGTAAAACCCTGAGCGTAGGAGACGATTTTTGAGGCATACAGAGCCTTCTCGAGGTCCTTAAGAAACGCCGTTCTGTCAACCTTGAAATCTTTCGAGGGACCGTTCAATCTTTTTGATGCCTCAACTCGCTCCTCTTTCATCGCGGAAAGGCATCGGGCAAAAACAGCCTCACTGATTAACGTCAGAGGTGTTCCCAAATCGAGAGACACCACGCTTGTCCATTTGCCGGTTCCTTTTTGTCCCGCAGTGTCAAGAATCTTATCAACAAGTGCCTCGCCGTTTTCTTTGTACGCGAGAATGTCACGAGTGATCTCAACTAAGTAACTGTCAAGGTCGCCGGTGTTCCAATTCTTGAAAACCTTGTGCATCTCCAACGCGCTCATGCCAAGCAGCTCCTTCATGATCTGATACGCCTCACAGATAAGTTGCATATCCCCATACTCAATTCCGTTATGCACCATCTTGACGAAATGTCCGGCGCCATTCTCTCCCACCCAGTCGCAGCAAGGGATTCCGCCAACTTTGGCGGCAATAGACTGGAAGATTGGTTGCACCTGAGGCCATGCGGCGGGCGAGCCTCCAGGCATAATGGAAGGGCCTCGCAGCGCTCCTTCTTCACCGCCGGAGACACCGGTTCCTATATAAAGGAACCCTTTGCCTTCGAGGTACTTCGTCCGCCGTATGGTGTCAGGGAAATGTGAATTGCCGCCGTCAATGATGATGTCGCCTTTGTCGAGATGAGGAATCAACAGTTCAATGAACTCGTCGACAGGCTTTCCAGCCTTTACCATGAGCATGACTTTGCGTGGGCTCTTGAGCGAGTCAACCAGCTCTTTGATCGAATGTGTACCAACGATGTTCTTTCCTTTTGCCCGGCCGCTCGTAAATTGATCGACCTTTTCCACTGTTCTGTTGAACACCGCAACAGTAAAACCGCGACTTTCCGTGTTCAGGACGAGATTTTCACCCATGACTGCCAAACCAACGAGACCTATATCAGCTTTTTGCATGTGGTATCCTTAGTTCCCCGACCTACAGGTCGGGTTAGTATCTGGTTATTATCGTTGAATCCTGGCTGAGCCACCCTTGGCAAAGGCTTTGACTTGTTCAAGAGTTGCCATCGTCGTATCGCCCGGGAACGTCGTGAGTAATGCCCCGTGCGCCCAACCTAGTTTTACGGACTCTTCCGGAGACTCTCCGGTCATGAGCCCATAGAAGAATCCGCTTGCGAATCCGTCGCCACCACCTACGCGATCAAGCACGTCAAGCTCGCACGTAGGAGCCGTGTAGGTCTTGCCGTTGACCCAAGCGACTGCGCTCCAGCTATGTCGATTTGTCGAATGAACTTCTCGTAGCGTCGTCGCCACAACTTTCACATGAGGATATTTCTTCACGACGTCGTCCATCATTCCAACAAAGGCAGAGGGATCAATTTTCGATTTCGCAGCGACTTCCGGGCCGGCAATCCCTAACCCTTTTTGAAGATCTTCTTCGTTCCCCACCAAGACGTCGGCATGTTCCACAATCCGAGCAACCACGTCAACGGCTTTCTTTTGTCCTCCCCAAATATTCCAGAGTTTTTCCCGAAAATTCAGGTCGAAACTCACAATCGCACCGGCCTTCTTAGCAGCTTTTGCGCCTTCGAGGATTAGCTCACCGGTCGTCTCCGAAAGCGCTGCAAAAATCCCTCCGCTGTGAAACCAACGAACACCTCCGGCAAAAACCTCCTTCCAATCCACATCACCCACCTTGAGTTGAGCGGCAGCCTCGTTGGAGCGGTTGTAAAAAACAACCGGCGCCCGCACTCCCTGACCGCGGTCGCTGTATACCGTCGCCATGTTCGGACCGTTGACACCGTTGTGTTGAAACCTCCTGTAAAACGGCTTCACACCCATTGCCTTCACACGCTCAGCAATGAGGTCACCAATCGGATAGTCAACCATAGCCGTCACGATTGCTGTCTTTAGGCCAAAGCAGTCCGCCAGATTTGCCGCAACATTGAATTCACCGCCGCTGACATGGATTTTGCATTCGATTGCCTTTTTGAAAGGAATGACACCGGGATCTAAACGATGAATAAGGGCTCCAAGAGAGACAAAATCCAAAGCTGCTTCACGGGGAATATTCAAGCCGTTACTCATACGAAAATACCTTTAGTTATATCGAGGATTGCCATTCTTCAATCTAAAGAGATTCTGCCCCGCGTTCTCTACAACAAGTGTTTCTTCGTTCTGTTGTGCTTTCCACTTCCCCGGGTCGATGTCATGATAATCGCGGAAACCAAGATTGATTGACTTACAGGTGGCTTCCAAGATCGAAGTTGCGAGCGTTACATTGATGCGCGGATGCTCCTCGCCATCAGAAAACCTGCCGATCCCGCGAACGTTAGTCGAATGCGCAAGAATAAGCTTGGGCTCACGCGCGAAGCGTTTCCACTGTTTTGTGAAATATTCCACAACATGGTATCCTATTCTCCGAATGTCTTGCTCGTGCACGAAGGAGATCGCCTTTATTTGAGGGCCGTAGATAATCACTTCTCCGCCGTCAGCGACTACGGGTTCAAGTTTGTACATGGCCTTCCCACCAACCCATAGTTCCTCATAAATTTTTGGGGTTATGGCCAAGATTTTCCGATACGGTTTGTTCACGTATGTGATATGAAGCTGTGACGAGTAGTCCGCTGCTTTCGACCATGCCTCTTTCGGCTCGCCTATAAAGAGACACATTGGCTCATCGTTCCCGTTGACTGCAAACGCCAGGCATGTGGTGGGCGTGCGAATGAATTCCGCGGCTTGATCAATCAAGCGACGTGTAGGTGTATCCTTGACGCCATTGACCACGGGGTTTGTGAGAATTGCTCCCAACCAATGAAAAGTTTCGATGACCTCGAGCCCTGCAATCCCCGGAAAGAAATATTTGTTGCCGCCCGCAAAGCCCAACGTTTCATGCGTCACCACGGGTGAGACGATGAGAACATGGTCGTATTCGAGAATCTTCTTGTTGACGGTAATATCGAGGTCCTCCGCAAACACCCCGTTCGTGAGGGCGGCAATTTCATCAGCCGTTATTCTCCCGATCGTTGCCAGCGATTTGGGATTATGATGCTCGTGGTTAAAGAATCGGACGGCTTTGTATTTTGTTCTGTGCTCAGAGGCCGTAATACCAACATGCCTGTAAATCCGTTCGATCTCCATGTCGGCGTGAGTGCCCGTCGCAACGAGGAAGTCAAGCTGTTGAACTCTGGACAACAAGCAATCGCAGAGGATGTGAAAAAACAAATCAATTCGAGCATGACGCGTGTAGTCGGGGATAAGAACCAGAACCCGTTTCTTCTCAAGACCCCCGCTTGCCATGCCGTCTTCGCAAATCTCGCGGACTTCGACGTCCGACAAAGGACGTGTAAGAGAACCCCTGCCAGTCATTTGATGTACTCAGCCTCCTGGCGCACTAATGTTTTGAACCCCAGCCCTCTGAGGACTTCATCAGCTAAACCCTGATGCGGCGACAATTCGACAACTCTGTTCAGAAACTCTCGTCTGACTCTGTATTCCGCGCGGAGTTTCATGAAGTATTTTCCTCGCTCTGGTATCCGTAAAGCAGCTGCCTCCCGAAGAAGGAAATCATCGAGCTCGATGTCATATGCCTGGCGAATGGCCAAATTCAAGATATCCTCAGCATTCGACAATCCCCTTGGGATCTTGATCTGAGCGGAGTCCGAAGGGATGCTTGTGAACTCGGATTGCCAATGTGCAGGAAGGCCAAAATACTGGGTGGCTGCATCATACACCTGTTTTAATGCATTCAGTTTCCCATCCAGTGAATATCCGGCGATGTGCGGCGTTCCAAGGAGCACTTTATCAAGAAGGTCAATATTGATGTTGGGCTCGTTCTCCCAAACATCCAGAATCGCTGCGGAGAGATGACCAGAGGCAAGGGTATCGGAAAGGGCTTTCGAATCGACAACTGCTCCGCGCGAAGTGTTGATCAAAACCGAACCGTGCTTCGTTTTTTCAAACATCGTCTTGTCAAAAAGATGGAACGTCCTGTCAGGATCTTCCTTCGTCAGCGGCACATGGAGCGTGATGAAGTCGGCATCCATCAGCTCTTCGAGGGGACGATATGCAGGAGAACCTGTCGCTCTGGCAAGGGGAGGGTCATTCAGCAAGTAATTCATTCCGAGGGCTTGTGCCACTTTCTCAACCTTGCTGCCGACATTTCCCACGCCGACGATGCCAAGAGTCTTGGTTTTGAGAGAAAGTTTTGTTCGACGAGACCAGCACAGCAATGCGGCTGCTATGTACTCGGCGACAGAATTCGCATTACTTCCCGGCGCGCTGACGAAGCTGATCCCCTTGGAGCGAAGATATTCTCCGTCCACATGGTCGGTCCCAATCGTCACCGTTCCGACAAAACGGACAGAGCTGCCTTCGAGCAAATCACGATCGACTTTTGTTTCTGATCGAACAACAAGCGCGTCGGCATTGCGGACGGCCTTGCGCGTCACTTCGGAGCTATCCAGAGAAATGACATGAAAGCTGGGAGAAAACGTCTCGACGACGAAGGGCGTATTCCTGTTGACAACGATTGTGGGCTTTGACGAATTCATACGCCGGCATAAGCAGAAAAGCCACCGTCCACCGGAACGACGATGCCGGTGATGAATTTTGCTCCAGGCGACAGCAACCAAAGAACTGTCCCAATAAGGTCTTCGCGTTGACCAAAGCGTCCAGCTGGTGTGTGCTCCACAATTTTTTGACCGCGCGGAGTAAGTTTACCCGATTGTTGATCAGTCAGGAGAAAACGGTTTTGGTCGGTAAGAAAAAAACCCGGTGCAATCGCATTCACACGAATGTTCGGAGAAAATTCCTGTGCCATGTAGACCGCAAGCCATTGAGTAAAATTGCTCACGGCAGCCTTGGCTGCCGAGTACGCTGGAACCCTCGTGAGAGGCCGGAATGCGCTCATCGAGGTGACATTCAGAATCACGCCCTCTTTTTGTTCGGCCATGTCCCTGCCAAAAACCTGACAGGGAAGCATCGTGCCCAACAGGTTGAGGTCGACCACCTGCTTCAGAGCGTCATCGCTGAGCTGGAAAAAATTCTGATCATGATTCGTCGTGGCGTTTGGATTGTTCCCGCCGGCTGCGTTGATAAGGATATGAGCATGGCCGAGGTTTTTATTGATCTCGCGCTCAGCCTTTTCAAGGGAAGTCTTGTCGAGGGCGTCAGCAGTGAACACCCTGGCGTTTCCCTTCGTTCTTGCAATCTCCTCAACAACAGGTCTGGCTCGAGATGGGTCGCGAGAAAGAAGAGCAAGTGTTGCACCGTGTTGGGCCAGAGCAACCGCTATTTGGCTCCCGAGAACGCCGGTGCCACCAGTCATGACGACCGTACGGCCTGCGAAATCGTTTCCTGTTTGTGATAAGTCCATGAAATTAAATCGTTGAATTCGAATTGAGAAAATTCTCAGGCTCTCGCCATCGTCCCGGTGTCATCCACTACCTCTCTCTTCTTCCTGGCTTCGCTTTTTCCCAGAAACAACGGCTGAATGTGCCGCTCAAAGAGATTCTCGGCCACATTGGCTTCGATGGCAGCTCGGGCTTCTTTGAGCAAATCCGTATATCTCGTTCCCATCTCCGCCGCAATTCTAAAACTGACGTGGATCAGCTGTCGAAAATTACGGTCGTACGCGGGGCACGCTTGATCGTGTCGCAACGCTTCAACGTACTCTCTCGCACTCCAGGATGCAACCTCTTTTGGGCTGGGGAGTTTCTCCTTAACGATTTCGATGACCGAGAGATAGGGCTTGCAAAGTTCCTCATACCTTTTCACCGCCTGAGAATAGAGTTCTTTGGCTAGAGAAAGACCGTCTTTCCCATATTCCGCCATGCCGATGACTTCTTCCAGCCATGTTGTTCCGGCAGTCTTTAGGTGAAGCCCTGCACTGGACCTCTTGAGAGCCTTATGAATGACGGGATACAACGAGAACTTATCGCTTCCTGAGTGAACACTCAGCTTAAGGCTCCTAGGAAAATTGAAGGTTTTTATTGCAAACGCAATTACCGCGAGGTCGTCCTCAAATTCCCGCGAGAATTGTGAGACATCTCCCACATAGTCCACGCCCTTCAAGAATGCACCGGAGAACTTTGGGGCAATTGTGTTGAGCGGAATCTTCTCGTGCGAAATCGCGGCCAACAGGAAGAAGAGCTCTGTTGGAGTCTGAGGGTTCTGAGCTTCGTCGGTTGAGATCTCCGTGACAAAAGTGCCTTGCCCTTTCTTCCCGGCGACATAACGGTATACCTTGCCGGCTTCTTCTACTGCACAAAGGTAGTTCTTGGCAAACTCCGCCAGGAGCCGATTCGAGACTTCAAAAGGTCTTTGGACACCCGGAATGGTGAGAATTCCCTTGAAGCGCTCCATCGCTTTGATAAAATCGCTGACAGATTCCGGTGACGGCTCCCTGCCGATGTAGTCCGCGACGTCAATCGTGAAGAAATTACTGGACGTCAGGAATTTGTCGACGTTGCCAAGGCCAATGTGGTCTGCGTCAACGTAAAACGAAAGTGGCCATTTGCTTTGACGCACGGCTTCATCCGCTTCCTTGCGTGTGTCCTCGGGCGATGTGCCGATGATGGTATGCTCGCGGTTGGATTTGTTCCAAACGGGGACAACATCAACACCGAGGGCTCTTGCTTTTTTCAGTGCTTCAAGTTGTGCCGAACCTTCATAGCCAAACCTGTCACCAATTCCTAATGAATATTTTTCGAGTTCCATGTTCATCCTTTGTTCTCTTACCTCGCAAGCCAGCCGCCGTCCACTGCAAGAACGTGGCCGTTTACATAATCTGAAACCGATGACGCCAGAAACACGACCGCGCCCTGCAGGTCTTCAGGTTGCCCCCATCGACCGGCCGGAATGCGATCAAGAATTGCCTTGGACCGCGCGGGATCTTCCCTCAGAGCTTTTGTATTGTCGGTAACCATGTATCCGGGCGCAATCGCATTCACATTGATTCCGTGTTGTGCCCATTCATTTGCCAGCGCTTTTGTGAGCTGAGCTACTGCCCCTTTGCTGGCAGCGTAAGAGGGTACAAGAATTCCTCCTTGAAATGACAAGAGCGAAGCTATATTAATGATCTTCCCGTATTTCCTTTTCAGCATATCCCGCGCTGCAGCCTGCGCAAGAAAAAACACGCTCTTGGCGTTCAATTGCATGACTTCATCCCAGTCTTTCTGAGTCATGTCAATTGCAGGCGAACGGCGGATAGTTCCTGCGTTGTTCACAAGGATGTCGACTTTTCCAAATTCTTTTACGGCAAACCCAATTATCTCATCGACTCGAGCATCCTTTCCGAGGTCAGCAACGAAAGAAACTGCTCGTCTGCCTATTTTACGCACGTCTTGCAGGGTTTCCTTTCGTTCAGAATGATCAACGAGTAAGACATCCGCACCAGCCTCAGCGAGAGCGAGCGTCATCGCTCGACCAAGGCCCGTGCTCGCTCCGGTGACAATCGCTGTTTTTCCGCTCAGGTTAAAGCTGTTTGCCATTTATGCGACCACCTCATTTTCAATTTTCGCTGGCTCAAGATGCGGCGCGAGAAATTGAATGACACCAAGGGCCCCAAGATACGCGACTCCGCAGACAATAAACATCGGAAGATAATTGTTGTCCGTCCACTGGAGAATATAACCCGTTGTCGTTTGGAAAATCATACCGCCAACTGCGCCCGCAAACCCTCCAATGCCAACGACAGAGCCAACAAGTTTTCGTGGAAACATGTCCGACGTCGTCGTGAACAGATTTGCCGACCACCCCTGATGTGCAGATGCTGCGAGCGCGACAAGCCCGACTGCTACCCACATGTCAGTCATTATCGAAGCGAATACCACCGGCACGACTGCCAGCGCACATGTCATCATCGCAGTCTTGCGCCCACGATGTACTGCCCAGCCTTTTTTGATAAGTCGACTCGACAACCAGCCGCCGGCAATGCTTCCCGCATCGGCAAGGATGTAGACAGCGATCAATGGAAGCGCAAGTTGGCCAAGTTGAATTCCGTGTTCTGCATAGAGGAACTTTGGCAACCAGTACAGATAAAACCACCAAATTGGATCGGTCATGAACTTCGCAACGGCAAAAGCCCACGTTTGTTTATGTTTCAGCAACGAAGACCATTTCACTTTCGCAGGCGGATCAATAGGATCGCTCATGATATATTCGAGTTCAGCCTTTGAGACCCTGTGATGCTCTGCCGCCGGACGGTACAGCAGCAGCCAGAACACGAGCCAGAGAAAACCCAGCCCGCCAGTCACGATAAACGCTTCCTGCCATCCATAATTGATGGTCAACCAGGGCACGGCGAGCGGCGCAACAATTGCGCCGATGTTTGCGCCACCGTTGAAAATCCCCGTCGCAAGCGCCCGCTCTTTTTTGGGAAACCATTCCGCTACTGTTTTTATGGAGGCCGGGAAATTCGCCGCCTCCCCTAGGCCGAGGCCGAATCGAGCCAGCCCGAAACCGAAAGGAGTCTTAGCAAGCGCATGAGCCATTGCGGCCAGACTCCAAATGATGATTGCGGCCCCAAAGCCAACCCTCGTGCCCACCTTGTCGATGACATTTCCCCAAATGAGGAATGCGATCGCATACGCAGTGGAGAACGCCGTGACAATAAGACCGTATTCCGACTCCGACCAGCCAATTTCATGCTGCAATGTCGGTGCGAGAATGCCGAGAACCTGTCGATCGGTGTAGTTGATGACGGTGGCAAAGAACAACAACGCACACACAACCCAGCGATAACCCCACCATTTCAGCCATGCCGGTCGGCTTTGGATGATTTCAGGTTGCATTCAATTCCTTTTGATTTTTTCGAAAGGCTGAGTGTTGGAACACAGAGAACACTGAAGGAAAAAGATATAACTGATAATGATTTTTCCAGTGATCATCCCTTTTTTCTTTGTCATCTGTTTTCCATTTCTAGTATCTCCCCGCGAATTCTTCCTGCCAGTGCATGATGTTCCAGTCGCGATCTTTTTCGGGATTCAACGCTGCCATCATCCAGACGAATTTGATGCCATATCCCGGCGCTCCGACATTCGGATGATATCCTTTGGTAATCACCACGGCGTCATCTTCAAAAACTGGAGTGACAAGATAAGGCTTTTTCATGTCATCGTACATCATTTGAATGCCAAATCCTGGTTTCGGCATGTCGATATAGAGATAGACCTCCTCTTTCGATTTTCCATGCTCGTGGGGGGACCAGCTTGTCCAGTTCCCGGGATCACCTAATGTCACCCCGCACAGCAGCCGTGACGCGGGCACATTGACGTCGATCATCTTGTAAATTTCGCGAGTATACGTTTCTTTTCCAGCCTTTGCATGAAGCTTCGTGTCGTTTTTCAGCGCTTCATACGGAATGAACTGCACCTTTCCTTCTTTTATTGTCGGCGCGGAGGCCTCTGCGAAGTCAACCGCTGTGGACGTGGAGACCTCGTATGCTAAACCGGGCGGGATATACAAGGCGTCGAATTGCTTCATTTGATACTTGTCACCGTTGAGTGCAACTGTCCCTTCTCCCTTCAGGCAAATAAGCGAAACCTCGCGTCCCTTCGATGACGCCGACACGCGACTCCTCTTCTGGTTCAAGATGATGCGACCGCACGAAAGCGCCTTCAGAGGCGTATTCTTTGGCGTAATCATGATGTTTCGGCCCAGTTTCCCAGCCGTATTTCGAACGACGAAATTATTTTTTGGCATAGTGTTGATCCTTTCTGTCAGAAATTGAATCTTTTACTGCACACGAATGTTGAGTGGCTCATGCAAACGACGCCATATGCTCATGTCAAAATCTTCAAGATCTTTGTCGCTCCATGAAACATCCTTTTCACCTTTCCACCGCGAAGAAATAACAAATCGAATGGAGCTGTTCGATTCAAGACGTAAGAGTACGAGATGATTAATCGCGTCTTCTGTTTTCTTGAGGACATCATTTCTATTAAAATGAAGCGACATCAGGAGCTCATCATTTGCTCGCGATTGCGGCCCGAAGGTTGAAAGCCTGCTCTGTTGACCGTCCCATGTGGCCTTTGCCTTTGCATGTTTGACGATCCCTGTGGCAAGAGTTCTTGATGAAGCACCCGGGCTAAGGAAGACTTGATGTTCAGTTGCTCTGTCACCGGAATAAATTGTGAAAAGGGATGTAAGGTCAACCCTCCCCGTTCCCAGTTTCCAACCAAAGTAATCGACGCGAACGACAGCGCGAACGGGTCCTCTGGCGATGATTCGACATCGTCTCCTGTCGAGCGGATAAGGTTTCACCGCGGAATCGCCAGCCCATAGTGCAATGCCGCCCACACCGAGAGCCGGGCCAACATGTAAAACATCCATTCCCCAATACGAATCCTGCTGGTAGTCTACACTCGAAGCACCGATGTAATTCCATTGGAGCCCAGGTTTCCGTTTCCCCTGGATATCGACCGAGTTGCGCTCGTCCAGGTACACACGATAACCCACCAGCTCAGATTCCCATCCTACACCATCGAATCGGTAGCTGGACTGACTTCTCAGAAGGCCTGGACCGTCATCGTCATCAATTGAACGATAAACTGTATCGATTTTTTTCCAGTTCGCTGCGTCGGTGTGCGGATGATTCTTCCAGAGCTCTCCGGACGAAGAGATTGTCAGTGAAAAACTGCGCTGCTGTTTCGGCAGGAAATCCGATTGAAAAGTCAATTCGTCCTGTGTTCCGTCCTGGTTGAGGTCATCAATCTGAAATGGGACTGACATCCCTTTTTCATCTGTGAGTTTGAGCGGTTTTCCTTGGAGACCGCCGTTGTTCGGGAGCTGAGACCATAACACGATCACCGGTTCCTTGGGACGCGAAATGTTGGATGGATTCGTCACCTTGATTTCCGCCGATTGTGAATGTGCCGTCGAGAAGATTGCTCCGAGCAAACAGGCTGTCAAGAAGTTCTGGCTTTTCATCATGATTCCTAATCCAGAGTAAGGATTCCGGGTCGCTTCACGGATGACCCGTTGACGTCATGTGACGCTGCCGGCCACCTCGCATCAAATGTCAGAATCTCAAACCCTTTTTTGTTAACAAGAATAGTATCTTCAGACTTTGTTCCGGTGATCGTTGGATTCCATGCAAAGGCCTGGTTATTCAACACAACCTCCTCGCTCGACGACGAAGCCTTGAAATCTCGAGTGGTATATCCTGTCGCACCACCTTGGTGGTGAAGATGCCACTCCGTCGGATATCCATGCTTGGCGTACTGTCTTATCAGGCCATCGAACAAGTCCGCAATCCTTACGCCCGGTAAAGTATTTTGGAGTAGCCACGCATCGATGGAAGAAACTGCCGATTGCCGCGCACGAACATCGGCTGTTATAGTGTTACAGGCAATCATCCTCGATGCCGAAACAACTAGCCCCGATCTTCTCCCGCAGACGCTGACGATAGCAATGTTCTTCAGAACCTTCTTCGTCGGGAGGGGATGCCGGTATGCTCTGGTCCTCTCATCGAAAGCCACGAGGAGGGTAAGAGGTGAAATTCCCTGTCGGGTCATTCTCAAGGAAAGTTCAGCCGCAAGGTCGAATTCTGTCATGCCCGCGCGGACTAATTGTGCCGTTTCCCACAGTGAACCGGCCACATCACTACCGAGTTTTTTGTATCGCCCCACTTCGTCAGGGAGAAGCGAAAAGCGAAGCCTCGCAAATTCTCCTCGCAAAACGCCGGCGTCGGTTTCGACTCGCCTCAAACGAGAATCCTTCAAGAACCTTTTGCTCTGCGACACATCCCACCAGGAATGGATGTGAACATTCGGGATTCTCCACTCGATTTCTTCCGTCAGCAATCGTTGGTGCTCTATCGAATTGACGAAGAGATGTTCGTCCGTTCTGGTCACCAGAATCTCCGCGATGCTTTCTTCTGAAGCGAGGTTCACATGACCTCTGGCTCCGTCGGTGTACCAGGCGAAATTGCTTTGAAGCTTCAGCAAAATGCCGTCGAGACCCTTGGCTTCAAGAAAATCACGCACGCGGCCCTGTTTTGCCTCGCGAGCAGACCCTTGGCCGCTTTGCGAAACTTGCCCAAAGTTCAGAGCTTCATTCCTCATGAAAACTCACCGGCTTCTTTCCTTTGACAGTAGAGAT
>CAYNRS010000006.1:0-14084 GCA_964399565.1 uncultured Ignavibacteriaceae bacterium | reverse complement strand
AATCGTAATTTTTGATTTGCCCGTCAGCCCGAAGATCATCATCATCAGCGCTTTTGCAGATTCTGAATCGGCCATGATTTTTGGCTTAAACATGAACCCGTACCTGGGATCTGTAAGCTTGCTGTTCAATCGAACAAGCAATCGCGTAAACTTGCCGAAATAGGGGCCTTCCTTTGAACCGCCCGTCCCGCCGACTGTTTTTTCCGTATCTAGGAACTGAATGCGCGCACGAACCTCGCTGAAATCGAAATACACCGGCGAGTCAATGGTGATCAAGTCCGAAAGACGCTGGTTTTTCACTTTCTTGTTAAGCAGGATGAGGTCCTGCAACATCGAAGTATGGAGAGCGGCATTTTCATCGGTAGTGTCGACAAACATTTCTTGTATTTCTTCGAAATTCATGAGCCAGTACGGAAGCTCCAGCTCGGCCAGGTCAAAATATTGAGACCCCTCGGGAAATGCCTTCTTGTACTCATTATGAATATCGATCAACACAATGTTCGTGTCCGGCAGTGACACCACTTTCTGAAGGATGGAGGAAACCGTGCAAGACTTTCCCGCTCCGCTCGATCCGAGAACGGCGATGTGCTTTCCAAAGAACCTGTTCGGGTCCATGTACGCCCGCTGGTCTTCAAACATGGAGAGTTTACCGAGCGAATAATTGAACTTCTGGTAAACAGAAAAAGCCACTTTCAAATCCTTGTCTTCGAGCAAGTAAACGATGGTCTCGGCTATGGGAAGCACGCAAGCGCCGGTCTCATATTTCCCATCCTTCATCGTGCCGATCGGAGTCACGGTCATGATGTAGCGATGAGATACTTTTCCGTCCAACGCAACATCAGATTTCTTGAATTCTGAAACTATGCCGATGAGGAAGTTCTTTCCCACCGGAATGAGGATGTAGCTTCCAATTTGGCCGATAAAGTAGACTTTGTCGCCAATTTTTTTTGAAAGGTTGGTTATGGAATCGTCAATATGGACCGTGAGTGACGACCCGGAAACTTCCCGTACCACACCTATTCGTTTTTCTTCCCACATAGAGGTTATCTCTTTCTTCGAGATTTGTGCACGCTTGGCGCGGCTTTTCTTCTCGACGCAACTCGGTGCGCCGGCTTCGTTTTTGATTTTGTCTTTGGAGGCGTCTTTGTGCCTCTCAATGCCTTTTCCAGCGTCTCGCCGATCAGCGCGGGACTCTCTGCAACAATGATCCCGGCTTCTCGCAAAGCCCGTATCTTCTCGTCGGCAGTCCCCTTCCCCCCAGAGATAATTGCGCCTGCGTGCCCCATCCTTCTCCCCGCGGGAGCAGTTCGGCCGGCAATAAAACCGACGACAGGCTTCTGAACATGTTTCCTTACGTATTCGGCTGCTTCTTCCTCCGCAGTTCCGCCAATTTCACCAATCATAATAATGGCATCAGTCCCGTCGTCCTCGTGAAAGAGCTTTATTGCATCGATAAAACGCGTGCCAATCACTGGATCCCCTCCAATGCCAACGCATGTAGACTGACCAATGCCGCGCTCCGTCAACTGCCACACCGCTTCATACGTTAAGGTTCCACTCCGCGAAATCAATCCAACACGTCCTTGTTTGTGAATGAAGCCGGGCATGATTCCGACTTTGCACTCGCCGGGAGTTATGATTCCCGGGCAATTTGGCCCAATCATTCGCACACCTTTGACCTTCAGGTAGTCATACACTTTGATCATGTCACTCGCTGGAATTCCTTCCGTAATCGTTACCACCAAACGGATGCCTGCGTCGGCAGCCTCCATGATTGCATCAGCTGCAAATCCGGCTGGAACAAAGATGACGGAAGTGTTTGCCCCCTCCTGCTGCACGGCTTCGGCAACAGTATTAAATACAGGGACTGCGTGGGCGAACTGATCCTTCTCGTTTCCTTTGTAGGAGCTGCCGCCTTTTCCCGGCGTTACGCCGGCCACAACATTTGTCCCGTATTCGATCACCTGTTGCGTGTGGAAAGTCCCTTCACCGCCGGTAATGCCTTGAACCACAAGCCTCGTAGATTTGCCGACCAAAATGCTCATGAGATTATTCTCTGGGAAATCATGTTTTCACCAAAATTTTTATGCCGCTTCAAGAAAATCCGCAACCTTCAGCACAGTTGCTTCATCGAATTGTTTTCCAAGAACCTGCAGGCCAATCGACAACCCTCGCTTATCGTTGCCACACGGAATGCTGATTCCCGGAATTCCAGCGAGGTTTGCCGACGTCGTGTAAATGTCGGAAAGATACATCTGAAGCGGATCGTCCACTCTTTCGCCAGCCTTGAATGCGGTTCCGGGAGAAGTCGGTGTTATCATCACATCGACATCTTGAAAAACCTTGTGGAAATCATCTGAAATGAGCCTGCGAACCTGTTGTCCTTTCTTGTAGTATGCATCATAGTATCCGGCCGAGAGAACGTATGTCCCAAGCATGATTCGGCGCTTGACTTCCGCCCCGAAACCGGCGCTTCGAGATTCCACATACATTTCATCCAAGTCGGTCTTTTGAGAGGATCGAAACCCGTAACGGGCACCGTCGTAGCGCGCCAGATTCGAAGAGGCTTCAGCCGTAGCCAGAATGTAATATGTTGCAATACAATAGTCCGTCGACGGCAGCGATACCTCCTTCACCAAGGCGCCATTTTTGCGGAGAATATCGACTTTGTTCTCAATTGTACTTCTCACCTCTGAGTTAAGTGCACTCCCAAAATATTCCTTGGGCAAGCCTAAGCGCAACCCTTTTACGTTCTTCGTTAGAGAACTGACATAATTGGGAACCGGTACAATTGCGGTCGTGGAATCATGCTCATCATGTCCCGCAATGATGTTGAGAACCCGGGCAACATCGCTCACGCACAGGCCAAAGGGTCCAATGCAGTCCAAAGACGATGCAAATGCTACAAGACCGTACCGAGAAACTCTTCCATAGGTCGGTTTCAACCCAACCACTCCGGTGAAAGCCGCAGGCTGTCGAACGGATCCTCCCGTATCCGAACCTAAAGACGTCGTGCACATCCCAGCTTTTACTGCTACTGCCGAACCACCGCTGGAACCCCCTGGAACACGCGATTCATCCTGCGGCAGCTTGACACGGCCAAACGCTGAGTTCTCCGTCGACGATCCCATGGCGAATTCGTCCATGTTACATTTCCCAATGATGACGGCATCCGCAGCCTTCAGTCTGGCTATTGCGGTGGCATCGTAAAGCGAAACGAAATTCTCCAGAATCTTTGACCCGCAGGTTATCCGCTCATCCTTAACGCAGATGACATCCTTGACGGAAACGACCATGCCCGCAAGCGAGCCTGCTGTGCCTGATTGGAGCTTTTTGTCAACTGCGCGTGCATCGTATTGTGCCTTTTCCGCAAAAACTGACAGGAAAGCGTTGAGATGCTTGCCTGCATCTATGGCTTCCAGGTACGACCTGACAATGTTTTCGCAGGAGGTTTTCCGTGCGGATAAATCCTGACGTAATTGGTCGAATGTTTTCATCGCGCGGTATGAACGCTGACGCAGAAGGTGCAACCGGGGGGACAACGACTCAACAGCTTGGGGCCAGTCTCCGACAAGTCCTCACGAGTTCGTCTTGTCGTTTATCTGCTTTGTCTCTTTCTCGATTTCTTCCTGAATATCTTTGGATGCTTTTCGGAATTCCCGAACTCCCTTGCCGAGACCCTGCATAAACTCAGGAATTTTTTTTGCGCCAAAAAGGATTAATATCACAACAGCGATAAGGATAATTTCCGGAGCACCAAGACTACCCATAGGTCGATCCCTTTCAAGTAAGTACGAATTGTTGAATCACACTCTCGACGACAGAATCAAAGATTTTTCTTCCGTCGGTATGGCCTAATGCGGGGTCGGACGCGCGTTCGGGGTGCGGCATCATGCCCAGGATGTTGCCGCCTTCGCTCATCACGCCTGCAATATTCGCAATGGCGCCGTTCGGATTGGCAGCTTCTGAAATCTTCCCCCATTCATCACAATACCGAAAAACGATTTGTCCGTTGTCTTCGAGGCGTTTGAGCTCATCGTTCTCGACAAAATAGTTTCCGTCGCCATGTGCGACAGGGATTTCAAGAATTTCACCCCTTTGACATTTCGACGTAAAACGCGTCTCAGCGTTCTCGACGCGGACACGAACATATTTGCACACAAATTGCAGGCTTGCATTCCTGAGCAGCACCCCTGGCAACAGGC
The DNA here is from genome assembly GCA_964399565.1 of uncultured Ignavibacteriaceae bacterium. GTDB lineage: Bacteria > Bacteroidota > Ignavibacteria > UBA10030 > UBA10030 > JACQPT01. Next base: position 9,879 of record CAYNRS010000006.1, on the reverse strand, counting down.
CCACCTCGGTGAGTATCTGAAATCCGTTGCAGATTCCGACCACTGTTCCGCCGTTGCCCGCAAAACGAACGACGTCCTTCATGATGGGAGAGAATCGCGCGATAGCTCCGCATCGCAAATAATCACCGTAGGAAAATCCTCCCGGGAGAATAACAACATCTACCTCGCCAAGGGATCCTTCCTTATGCCAGATAAACCTTGCCTCCTGCTGAAGGATCGTTCCAGTGGCATAATGCGCATCATGATCGCAATTAGAACCCGGGAATACGACGATGCCGAACTTGAGCCTTTGCGAGTTATTCATGGAGCTTTGTGGTTTTCAACGGTGAATGCAAAGTCTTCCATGATGGGGTTTGCAAGCAGTTTTTCGCAAACCTCTTTTGTGATTTGCTCGGCTTCAGGTTTGTTGTCGGCTGTGACATTCATTTCAATGAATTTCCCTATACGGACGTTTTCCACCTTCTCAAACCCAAGAGCGTGAACTCCATGCTCAACCGCTTTTCCCTCAGGGTCCAGTATCGATTTTCTCAGTGTGACAATAATCTTGGAGAGGTACACGCTCTTCACTCCGCTATTAGATATCGATGCTCGAAACTTCGTTTTCCTCTTCTGTTTCTTTGTCAAGGTGTATTGCCCAGTGTTTCACCGTGATAACGAGTGACCGGACAATACCAAAAAGGACGAGAGTCATCAGGACCGGGAACAGATAGCGTCCAAGAGACGCCAGCACAGCCAGTCCTGCAGCCGAAAAGCCAATGGCCCTCCACGGGTGTGTCCGTAAGTCCCGCCTTGTGAACTTTGGAAACGTGTCATATTTCACTTTGCTCACCATCAATAGCGACAGACCCGCCACCAGGGGCGCAAGGGCCTGGCTTTGCCATCCGCTCAGTCCGTAGCCTTGCGTGTGGTATTCAAGCATGAAGGCGCAAATCGTGATTGCCTGGAATGGAATGGGGAGTCCGTTGAAGTGCTCTTTGTCGAAACCGACTAGCTGGACATTGAAACGAGCCAGGCGAACAGCGCCGAACACGAGCGGCATCGAGCTGATAATAACGCCCCAATTATCCATTGTGTGAAGATGTGCCTGATATACCATAAATGAAGGAGCTGCTCCGAACGACACAACGTCGGCAAGTGAATCCAGTTCAACGCCAAATTGGCTTGAGGATCTTGTTATGCGCGCCACAATACCGTCAAAAGAATCGAAACCTGCGGCAAGGATGATGAACCACACCGACATTTCGATTCTTCCCTGGCTGGAATAGAGAATTGCCAGGAATCCACAGAAGATGTTGAGGACAGTGAATAGGCTCGGGACAACCGCGCGGGTTATCTTCATGCGGAGGAGGGCTCCTTGAGAAAAAGAGGGTTAGCGTCCAAACTCAGCAAGGATCGTTTCTCCTGCAACAGCGATATCTCCAACGTTGACCCTGACAATCGCCGTTTTCGGGACAAAAACATCAACCCTTGAACCAAACTTTATCATGCCGAATCGTTCTCCCATCGATACTCGGTCTCCCACTCCTAAGGTACAAACAATTCTCCTTGCAACAAAACCGGCAATTTGCTTAAATAGGACTTTCCCTGCTGCGTTCTCGATTCCGATGGCATTTTGTTCATTCTTTTCTGAGGCCTTGTCTTCAAATGCAGCGAAGTACTCTCCTTTGTTGTACCGCAGGTGCTTCACGGTACCACTCACCGGGTTTCGATTGACATGCACATTCAACGGCGACATGAAAATGCTTATCTGCGTCGCTTCAGATTTCAGGTACTCCGGCTCTTGAATGGGCTTGACAACGATGACTTTCCCATCCGCAGGAGAAAGAATGAGCGAATCGCCCGACGGGATTGTACGGTCTGGATCCCGAAAGAAGTTTAAGGAGAAGCCAAAAACGACAACTGCCAGCGTTGCCAAGGAATAGCGGGGGAGCTTCGGTTCGACGAAGAGAAGAGCTACAACGGTGAGAACAAAACAGACGGCTGCAATGGTGAAGAACACATCGTAACCGTATTTTGTGATCATCGAGGCTTCGAATTCCTTCAGACGTGTTTTTCAGCGTGATAGGAACTGCGCACAAGCGGTCCCGATTCCACATGTTTGAACCCCAGCCTGAGCCCGATTTCTTTCAGCCGCCTGAATTCATCCGGGTGAACATACCGGTCGATAGGCAAGTGGTCTTTTGTCGGCTGAAGGTACTGCCCAAGTGTGAGGATGTCGCAATTGATGGAACGAATGTCGTGCAGGCATTCGACGACTTCTTCGGTGCGTTCGCCGATGCCGAGCATCATTCCCGTCTTCGTCACAAAACCTTTCCTTTTTGACCGGTCCAGTACTTCGATCGATTGTTCGTAGTTTGCCTGTGGTCGAACATTTTTGTACAGGCGAGGAACTGTTTCGAGATTATGGTTCAAAATGTCGGGTTTTGCTCCGAGGACGATGTCGAGGGCATCTTCGTTTCCCTTGAAATCAGGAATAAGAACCTCGATGCGGCATTGAGGAACACGGCGTCGGATTTCCCGAATCGTTTCAGCAAATATGGGCGCACCGCCGTCCTTGCGTTCATCGCGGTTGACCGACGTTATCACGGCATGACGAACACGCATCAGTTCCACAGCTTCTGCCACACGGCGCGGCTCATCCCAATCCAAACCGGGCAGCGGTCTTCCTGTCTTTACGGCACAAAACCCACATGACCTCGTGCAAATATCTCCAAGTATCATAAACGTCGCCGTTCCGGAGTTCCAGCACTCACCCATGTTCGGACATCGGGCTTCCTCACACACAGTGTGGAGCTTCTTCGACCGCATGATCTCGTGGAGGCGGGAATAGTTTTCGCCGCCAGGAATTTTCGCCTTCAACCATTCGGGTCGGCGGGGACTCGGCGGTTCAGCTATGGTGGCGGGTATTTCGTCTATAATGAATTCCATGTTTTTCGACTCATCCCCCGTCTCCTTTTCTTTACGATAGAGAAGCGGATTGAGTGTTAAGTCCGTTATTTTGCCTGGTCAAAATCAAAATGTTCAAGGTTCGATTTCACTTTTGCCAAAAACTGCCCCCCAATGGCACCGTCGATAATGCGGTGGTCAAAGGAGAGCGTGAAATATGCCATTGAACGGATCCCGATCGAATCATTTCCCAATTCGTCGGTAATCACTACGGGCCGTTTCTTCAGAGCGCCAATTCCAAGAATCCCTACTTGTGGCTGGTTGATGATCGGAATGCCAATAATGTTTCCAAAAACGCCGTAATTGGTGATCGTGAACGTTCCGTCCTGGATTTCTTCCGGCTTGAGTTTCTTGTTTCGGGTACGGCTTGCTATGTCATTGACAGCCCGTGCCAGTCCGATAAAATTCTTCTCGTCGGCATTCCTGATGTTCGGAACGATCAGCCCCGAGGGAGCCGCCACTGCCATGCCGAGGTTGATAAACCTCTTCATGATGATCCTATCACCTTCAACAGAGCTGTTGACAATGGGAAATTCTTTGAGAGCGCGAACAACGGCGTCACAGAAGAATGGTGTATACGTAAGCTTGAAGCCTTCTTTTCGTTCGAACTCTTCTGCATAACCAGCGCGATAGGCCACAAGGGCCGACAGATCGATCTCGTCGATCGCCTGAACATGGGGAGAAGTGTGAACGCTGCGAACCATATGTTCAGCCATTTTCTGCTGAACATTATCCATCGAAACAACCTGATACCTCGGCGAGGGGTACCTTCTCGTCAGCTCTTTCTCGTCAACCCGAGGCGTTGAAAAATCCGCCCTCTGCGCCGGTGCCCCCGCGACATGAGTAGGGCGCCTGTTCAGATACGCGAGAAGGTCGTTTTTTGTGAGTCTTCCTTGAGAGCCTGATCCGGGGATCTGATCGAGCTCTGTCACCGAAACACCCTCTTTCTTTGCAATCGTCTTTACGAGAGGCGAATAGAATCTTTGACCGTCGAACCGTCGTGATGGAATCTCCTCAGCATATGTCGGAGGTGCGGCGACCGAAACAGGCTGTGGTGACTGTTGAAGTGGAGGAGCGATCTCTGGCTTCTTTGGCGCGGAAGGGCTTGGTGCGCTCGTGTCAATTTTTGCCGCGGATACATCCGTTTCAATCATCGCAATTACTGTCCCAACCGCAACTGTTTCGTTCTCTGGAACAATGATCTTCGTCAACATCCCGCCGACTGGACTTGGGATCTCTGAATCGACTTTATCAGTGCTGATTTCGAGTATCGTTTCGTCCTTGGCGACTTTTTCACCAACCTTCTTGGCCCATCTCAGCACTTTCCCTTCCTGAATGCTTTCCCCCATTTTTGGCATCACAACTTCAACTTGCATGCGTGGTCCCTTTAATAAGCGGCAAGCTTCTCTAAAGCGACGACAATTTTCTCTTTATTCGGCAACATCGCATCCTCGAGAGGAGGACTGTAGGGAACTGGTGAGTCGAGAGCGCCGACTCGCATCACGGGGCCATCCAGCTGTTCAAAACATTCGTCGGCAATCCTCGCGGCTATCTCCGCCCCAAAACCGCCAGTCAACGTGTCTTCGTGCACCACAAGAACTTTTGCCGTTTTCTTTACTGACCGAAAGATTGCTTCCTCATCAAGGGGATTCATCGTGCGCAAATCGATGACCTCAACACTAACCCCTTTTGCTTCCATAGTCCTTGCAGCTTCCAAAGACTGCTGCACGGTCGCGCCGTATGTTATCACTGAAATGTCCGTACCTTCTCGACGAACTGCGGCAATTCCCAGCGGCAGGATGTAGTCAGCTGACGGTTCCGGAGAGGACGCATATCCTTGTCGGTAGAGTCCCTTATGCTCAAGGAACAGGACCGGGTCATCCCCGCGAATGGCAGCTTTCAACAAACCTTTTGCATCGCCGGCGTTTGAGGGAAAAACCACACGAAGTCCCGGTATGTGCGCCATGAATGCTTCGATGCATTGGCTGTGGTAATGTCCTCCGTGAATGTACCCGCCGACAGCAACTCTGATGACCACGGGGCAGGTCCAGTTGCCGTTTGAACGATAACGCATCATTGCCAGCTCGTCCCGAATCTGCATAAATCCGGGCCAGATGTAGTCGCCAAATTGGATTTCCGGAACGGGTTTCCACCCGCGAATTGCGACACCGATTCCAACACCGATGATACTGGCTTCTGCAAGAGGAGAATTGAAACATCGGTCTTCGCCGAATTTTGCTGTGAGCCCCTTTGTGGCAGTAAACACTCCGCCTTTGCCTCCCGCAACATCCTCGCCATACACAAGCACCTTGGGATCACGTTCCATTTCCTCCGCCAGTGCATGATTGACAGCATCGACCAAGACGATTTTGTTTCCCGTGTGTTCCTGCTCTAAAAAGTCTTTTGGAATCTTCGAATGTGTCTGACCGTAAACATGATGCAAAACCGTGGAAGCCTCCGGCGTCAGTCTTGCTTCTGCCCAATCAGCCGCCGACTCAATTGTTTTCTTCACCTGTTCCATCATCTCTGTGACTTCCTGGTCGGTAAGGAATCCTTGTTCTATCATGTAGCGGGTCATCAACGGAACAGGGTCGCGCTGTTTGTCGCGCTCAATGTCTTCCTTCGCCCTGTATTTCAAATGATCATCGGATGAGGAATGCGGCAGCAATCGGACGACATCGGCAACAACGAGGGTCGGGCCTTCCGACCGCCGGGCTCTCGCAACAGCCCGCTGGACCGACTCGTACGTTTCAACGAAATTCGTGCCATCGCAATGAATCCGTTCCAGGCCTTTGAATCCCTTTGTCACTTCATACACTGAAGCGCCCGCCGTCTGCTGCGTTACCGGTACTGAGATCGCGTACTTGTTATCCTGAATGAAAAACAAAACCGGAAGAGCTTCTCGTGCAGCCCAATTGACTGCTTCGAAGAATTCACCCTCACTTGTCGACCCCTCCCCTCCCGAAACGTAGACAACTTCATCTGTTTTCTCTTTCTTTATCGCAAGAGCTACTCCGGTTGCCTGGAGGTACTGAGTTCCCGTCGGACTTGATTGCGTTACGATGTGCGCTTCTTTCTTTCCCCAATGGGAAGGCATTTGCCGCCCTCCCGTACCGGGACCTTCAGCCCGATGGAAGGCCTCAAGAAATACTTCATCAGGAGTCATACCAAACGTCAAACAAAAAGCGAGGTCTCGGTAGTACGGGAATGCCCAATCATGACCCGATTTCAGGTTAAGGCCAGCCGCCACCTGCGCTGCTTCGTGGCCAACGCCGGAAATGTTGAAAAACGACTTTCCTTGCTTTAGGAGAATAAGGTGCTTCTCATCCAGTCGCCTCGCGGTAAGAATGATACGATATGCGCGGAGAAGTTCTTCCTTTGAAAGCAGTGCTGCTGTCCTCTCCTGGAGTACAATATCAGTGTTTGTTTTCGGCATTACTCATTGATGGTCGAAGTTCAAAACTATCCGCATGCCTTTGTAGGTCAACATATGTGAGAGAGTGCGGTGTGCACGCAAAAACAAGGCCGAAGGCTCTCGTGAGTTCAACCCTCACATCCTCTTGAGACACTCCTCTTCCAAGAATTCTTTCCATGGACGTTACACCCTTGTGGAATATACCACAGGGGATGATACGTTCGAACCTCGACAAGTCTGTCGACACGTTCAAAGCGAATCCATGCATCGTAATCCACTTGCTGACTTTCACGCCAATGGCCGCGATCTTCTCGACTCCCACCCATACTCCGGTAAAATCAGGCTCCCGCACGGCTTCAATCCCAAATGCGCTCAGGGCGGTAATGATGACTTCTTCCAAACATCGCAGGTATCGGTGAATGTCGGCAAAATAGAGGTTGAGGTCGATGATGGGATAACCAACGATTTGTCCCGGCCCATGATAGGTAATATCTCCGCCGCGGTCAATTCTGTGCACATCGACTCCAGAGTGCTTCAGCTCTGCCTCAGTTGCCAGGAGATGATTCTCATCGCCGCCTTTGCCAATCGTATACACGTGTTCATGTTCTGTGTAAAGAAGCAGATCTCCGACAAGTCCATGATGGCGCAGGTCAAAGAGCCTCTGCTGCAGCTTCCAGGCATCTCCATATCTCGAACGGCCGATGTTCGTGACGGCGAGTTTGTTCATAGTCAGATATTGACTGCAACGCCGTAAGCTTCGCCCGCCGCTTCCATAATCGCCTCTGAAAACGTCGGGTGAGCGTGCATCGTCCTAAAAATTTCTTCATAAGTGGTTTCAAGTGTTTTGGCAAGCCCGAGCTCAGCAATTAATTCTGTCGCCTCCGCACCGATAATATGCGCGCCGAGTAATTCTCCGTATTTTTCGTCAAAAATGAGCTTCACTGTCCCAACTGTCTCGCCAGTTGCAACGGCCTTGCCAAGGGGCCGGAGTGGAAAGCGTCCAATCTTGAGTTTGTATCCGGCGGCAATCGCCGCATCCTCTGTCAAGCCAACGCTCGCTACCTGAGGTTGACAATATGTGCAACTTGGGACGTTGCTTTTATCAATCCCGTGTTTCGCTTTTCCGGCGATGTGTTCCGCAGCAACGATTCCCTCGTGAGACGCAACGTGGGCGAGCAGGGGCGGTCCTGCAACGTCTCCGATAGCGTAAAGAGTGTCAACAGAGGTCTTTCCGTATTGGTCTACCTTGATAAAACTCCTTTCCATCTTCACGCCCAGGGCTTCCAGTCCGAGGTTTTCGCTATTACCCTGGACCCCTACAGCCATGAGGGCAACATCGCCTTTAAGATCAACCTTGCCATCTTTTGTGGTTACAGTAACCTCGACTTCTTTGCCGGCTTTTACCCCTTCGACCTTTGCGCCTGTAAGGATTTCAATACCCGACTTTCGAAGACTCGAATCGAGGATTTTTGTTATTTCCTTATCCTCGATCGGAAGGATCGTCGGCATCATCTCCACGACGGTGACTTTCGTGCCCAGTGCATTATAGAAATATGCGAATTCGATGCCTATTGCACCACCACCGATAATCACAATAGCTTTTGGCTGTTCGGGAAGCACCATCGCCTCTGTGCTTGAAATGACCTTCTTCCCGTCAATTGAAACGCCAGGGACACTTCTGGCTCTTCCTCCTGTTGCAATAATCGTATACTTCGTCTTAACGGCTTCAACGACTTTTCCGTCTTTATTCACCTCAATTGAGTTCTTCCCTGCCAATTTGGCGTTTCCGGTTACCACGTCGATTTTGTTCTTCTTCATCAGGTATTCGACGCCTTTGGATTGCCCGTCGGCAACACCGCGGCTTCTCTGAATAATTTTTGAGAAGTCAAACTTAACATCCTTGACAGAGATGCCGAATTCTTCCGATTTCTTTATTGTGGTAAAGAGCTCGGCACTTTTGAGGAGCGCCTTTGACGGAATACAGCCCCAATTAAGGCAAATACCACCCAGTTTGTCACGCTCAATGAGCCCGACTTTGAAACCAAGTTGAGCTGCGCGAATAGCCGCCACATAGCCACCGGGGCCACCACCAATAACCGTGACATCGTATTGTCGTTCTGTCATTGATTTCCTTTCCCAATGGGAGAAAAACAGGTCGCAGATAACACAAGAAATCGGTGTGAATATACTCAGAACTGTATAGAAAAACAAAGATATTGGGAGAATCGAACGAGAGAGGGTACCTCGTGACCATAGAATCTATGCGGCGGACGAACGAAGCAGCAACGTTGCTGCTGAAGAACGAAACCTCGCACGTGCGTAATTCAGAAAGCCAACGTCTGAAGGTCTCGACTCACAAAAAATTCTTGATTCTATTTGATTCTTTTTCACTTTTCCGTTAAGTTTGATGCAAAAATTTTGAGGGATGGCAGAGTCCGAACAGCGCGTGGTGGTTTCGAACCGAAGAGCCCGGCACGACTACGAGATTCTGGAAGCACTTGAAGCTGGAATAGCCCTCAAAGGAACTGAAGTCAAATCCCTTCGAAAAGGGAACGCCAATCTTCAGGACGGGTACGCAGTGATCAAAAACGGCGAAGTTTGGCTTCTCGGCATGCACATCAGCCCTTATGAACAGGGAAACATAAACAACCACGATCCTCGGCGGACGAGGAAGCTTCTCTTGCAGCAAAAACAAATACGAAAACTCTTCGCCAGAGTGTCGGAGAAAGGTCTAGCGCTCATTCCACTTTCTGTGTATTTCAAAGGACCATTTGCAAAGGTCGAACTTGCACTCTGTCGTGGGAAGAAGTCGTACGACAAACGCGAAGCGATCGCCAAAAGAGACGCTCAACGAGATATTTCTAAACGATTGAAAAGGAGCTACTCGTAAGAATTGTTCCCTCCTCTTAATGAACAGATGGACGTGATTAAGCGCGGCGTTTCGGAGATCATTCCGGAAGACAGCCTCGCGAAGAAGATAGAAAAGTCCATCAAAACGAAAACACCGCTGAATATCAAGCTCGGCTGCGACCCCAGCCGTCCCGACCTCCATCTTGGTCATTCGGTCGTCCTACGAAAGCTAAGACAGTTCCAGGACCTGGGCCACCAGGCAATCCTTATTATCGGCGATTTTACGGGGATCATCGGCGACCCCTCCGGTCGGAACATCACACGGCCTTCATTAACACTGGAAGAAACACGCCGCAACGGACAAACGTATTTTGAGCAGGCAACAAAAATTCTGTCCGCGCAAAGAATTACCATGTTGTACAATTCTGAGTGGCTTGCAAAAATGGCGTTCGTCGACGTCATTCATCTTGCAAGCAAGTACACAATAGCGCGCATGCTCGAACGCGATGACTTTACGCAACGCCACAAGGCCGGCGAACCGATAAGCATCCACGAGTTTCTCTACCCTCTCGCACAAGCCATGGATTCAGTTGCCATTAAAGCGGATGTTGAGCTTGGAGGGACGGACCAGAAGTTCAACCTGCTCGTGGGCAGGGAAATTCAGAGGG
>CAYNRS010000005.1:0-14405 GCA_964399565.1 uncultured Ignavibacteriaceae bacterium | reverse complement strand
ACTCGGAACGTCAACAAGTTCTCTCGAGGATTCGCAAGGACAAAAAGACGTATAAACGAGGCTTGGCCAGAAAGACCGAGGCTGCCGAACAGATTGAACGCTTGATCGCCGACCTCATCGAAAAGGAGCGTGTGAGAAAAGAAAAGGAAGCCGAGGAAAAGCGGCAACGCGAAATTGCGGATGCGCGTGAGCGTGAGAAGATGAAGAATTCCCCGCCACCGCCGATAGCGTCAGTTGAAACTGCTACTGTCGCTGCATTTGATCAGCGTCGAGGCAAGCTTCGGTGGCCTGTCTCAAGCGGGACCGTCGCGTCACGCTTCGGCAATCAAGTTCACCCTATTCTCCGGACTGTCACGCAGAACACTGGCATCGACGTTCAGGTGTCTACTGGCTCCAATGTGATCGCTGTGGCAGACGGTGAAGTCTCTGTACTTTCCTTCATCCCTGGGTTCGGCAATGTTCTCATTCTCAACCATTACGACGGTTTTCGTACGGTGTATGCCCATTTGTCGGATATCAGTGTAGTCGAATCTGAGAAAGTGCGGGAGGGTGAGGTCATCGCCAAGAGCGGAGATTCCATTGCGGGGTCGATTCTGCATTTCGAAATATGGAAGGAGCGCGAGAAACAGGACCCTGAATCCTGGCTGTCGAAGCGACGGTAGCTCTCCTGTCGCTTTTCTTTCCCTTCTTTTTTTGCTACCTTGTATTGTTTTTGATGATGAATGCGAAGTGAAAATTCTCATCTTCGGGGTGTAGCTCAGCCCGGTCTAGAGCACCTGCCTTGGGCGCAGGGGGCCGGAGGTTCGAATCCTCTCACCCCGACCACCTACCACCACCTTGCGTTTCCAGAAACATATTGATAAGTTCTCATCGTTTTCAATGCGTTTCAACCAATGAGTTCGCCAGAAAAGAAAAAAAAGCTCCTCGTTGTGGATGACGAGGAACTTCTGCGTAAGATGATCACGATGTGGTTTGAACGCGAGGGTTTTTCAGTCATCGGCGCGGAAAACGGTACCGAGGGCCTTCGGCTCGCCATTCAGGAAAAGCCCGACCTCGTCCTGCTCGATATCATGATGCCCGGACTTCACGGGTTTGAAGTCTGTAAGAGAATACGTGAACAGCCAACCCTGGCAAAAACCATTATTATCATGACCTCGGCGCGCTCCTACAAGCCGGACATCGACAAGGCCAAAGAGCTGGGCGCTGACGATTACGTTATCAAACCTTCCGATGCCACACACCTCCTCAACACCGTCAACAAACACCTCGCAAGGGCGGTAAAAACCTGATGATGAAGGTAAAGTTTTGGGGGACCCGAGGATCCATCGCCACCCCCGGAAAAAAGACAGCACGGTATGGCGGTAATACGTCGTGCGTCGAAATGAGAGCGGACGGTCAGATTTTCGTTTTCGACGCCGGCACGGGCATACGCGAGTTTGGACTTCACCTTGAAAGAGAGTTCAAGTCAAAACCGCTGACCCTTCATCTGTTCATCAGTCACACGCACTGGGATCACATTCAGGGGTTTCCGTTCTTCCTTCCGGCCTACGACGAGAAAAACCAAATATTCGTTTACGGACCTGCGGGGAGGGACAAACCGTTCGACGAGATTCTCAGAATACAGATGGATCTGGACTATTTTCCTGTCGAACTTGGAGACATGAAGGCAAAGATTTCCGTCAAGGAGGTGCGAGACCGTTTCACTGTTGGGGGAATCACGGTTGAGCCATTTTATTTAAACCACCCGGCCATGACCTTTGCCTACAGACTTTCTGACGGTAAGCAGACAGTGATCTATGCCACGGATAATGAGCCCTATAGATTCACACTCCACCGGCAATCAAACGATGTAGCTGGCAAATCAGATCTCCCGGATTACCTTGACCAAAAGTACGTGGATTTCCTCTCGAATGCAGACCTCCTCATTGGAGAGGCGCAATATACGATGAAGGAGTATCAGTCTAAGAGAGGCTGGGGCCATTCTCCTATTGAGTCGTTGGTTGAGTTTGCGTGGCGTGCCCGCGTCAAACACGTTGCCCTCTTTCATCATGACCCGCTTCACGACGACAAAACGATTGATGCAATGGTGCGTCAAGCGCAACGTCTCGCTCGCGTGAGGGGCGGCGCAATGAAGTGCGTTGGGGCCTACGAAGGGATGGAAATCGCCATTGGAAGGACTTCAAAAAGGGGAAAAAGGTAGGATCAGCCTCGATTCTCTGCAAAAACCCGTTCAAATCCTGGTCACAAAACCGTTTTCAGACAGCTCCCTTCAGAGTTTGTAGATTCTTTACCTCCGACAGGATGTGGTGTACTTCATGCACATCAGCAGCCGCCTGAAGTCGCGAAAACACGCGGGCGTTGTTAACGTTCAGCGCTATTAATCTCAACACCTCCAAGTACTCCTTTTCATTCCCGCCCGTCGCCACCATGAACACCGTGTGAACTTTTTCGGCGTGCTCCGCGCTGTAGGAAATCGGCTCCTTCAATCGCGCAAAGATAACGACAACTTTTGTGTTCGAGCCCCCTGACCGTGCGTGAGGGACAGCAACGCCCCTTCCGATAATCGTCGGCGCTTCTTCCTCCCGCTCCACAATGTTCATAAGAAACTCGAGTTTATTCCTGACAACGCCCGCTTTACTCGCCTGAACCGCCATTTTTTGAAAAAGCTCATCCCGCTGACCGGCCTCAACATTCAGCATAATGAGTTTTTCTGATATGAAATTTGCGAGGTGAGTGTGCTCGATATTTTCTTTTGCCAGGGCAAGCGCATACTCGATCGCCTCGTCAACAGTATTGATGAAGTTGCCGATCCCGATCCTTTGCGTTACGCCAAGGTCATAGAGGACCTTTCGGACTTTGTTGCGCATGCCCACGATGAGAAGCCTTTTCTTGTCCTGATGAAGACGCTCGACGATGTCCTCAAGAACAACTGCCCCCGTTGTGTCAACAACCGGTACATTCTCCATGTCGAGAATAACGACTTTAACGTCGAAGTTCTTTTCAAGGACATCGACAAACCCTTTTGCTGCACCAAAGAACAGAGGCCCTTCAATGTCAAAGATCACGATTTTGTTGTCGCGAAGAAGTTTGAGGGTCTCTTCTCCCAGGGAAACGCCTTTGACTTCTTCGAGCAGCTTCTGATCCATTCCGAGTTCGCTCATTCGGTGGATAAACAGGAAGGCGGCCATCACCATCCCAACCTCGACGGCAGTTATGAGGTCGGTGAAGACCGTGATCAAGGTTGTGGCGAGCATCACCGCGCCGTCTGCTGCCGGTGTCCTCGGCAGCAACTTAATCGGTTCCAACTCCAGCATTCCTACTGCAGTCATCATCAGCACCCCCGCCAATGCAGCCAGAGGAATTGCCGCGGCAAGGTCATTCAGGAAAAGCATCACAAGAACGAGAACCAACCCATGGAGAATACCTGAAATTCTCGTTTTCGCGCCGGCACGAATGTTGACCATCGTCCGTACAATTGCACCTGTTCCGGCAACTCCTCCGAAAAAAGGTGCAACAAAATTGGCAATTCCCTGCCCGATGAGCTCCTTGTTGCTATTGTGCCTTGTGTTTGCGGCGTTATCAGCCACCACCGAAGCCAGCAGCGTTTCAATGGCGCCGAGAAGCGAAATCGTGAACCCTGCCGGCAGGACACTCTTCCACGTTTCCCATGATATTGCGGGAAATTCCGGAGCCTCGAATGATGAGGGAATACTGCCGATCACCTTGATTGCAGAAGAAACGGAAATCAACTCAGACCCCGGAGCTCCTATCGCCGTGCGGAGAAACTCCGACCCACTGAAGAAATATGCGGCAAGGGTTCCGACAACAAGACCGATGAGCGATTTCGGCAGGTTTTTGTTCAGCTTTGAGCTGGCATAAATCGTAAGCATCGTTATCAAAGCAACGATGGGGGCGGTACCGAAGGTCTTGATTTGTTGCGTGAAGATAAGGATCGCGATTCCGTTCGTAAACCCGACGGTTACGGGATACGGAATCATATGGACATATTTTCCAATCTTGAGCAGACCGTAGCCGACCTGAAACATTCCGGCAACGATGCATGCAGCAAGGAGAGCCTCTGCCCCTCCGTATTGCATGTAGACAGTCGTGAGGATGACGGTCATTCCGCCTGTGGGTCCGGTGATTTGTTGCGAAGTACCTCCAAACAGAGAGGCCAGAATTCCTGTAAAAATCGCGCCATACAGACCGGCAACTGCCCCGCGAGGGTCGCCGTTGAACGCGAGGATGCCGAAACCAAGGGCCAAAGGAAGGGCCACGATTGCGGACGTCAATCCGCCAACAACATCACCGCGAAGGTTCTTCAGGCTAAAGCGAAAATTCTCTGCGAAGCGGTAGTCTCTGAAATACTCTTTGAGATCAATCTTGAAGTTTTTTTTCAACGAGCTCATCAAATCGAATGTGACCGTTTTTGTGATTCTTGTCGAATCACACCTGCGACGTGACGGGTTTGAATATACGCAAAGAAGCGAAAAAACACGATATCAGCTTGCTTCCGAACCCGCCAAAATCATTTGTTTCTCCCAACTTTGCGTCTTATCTTCAACGGAGTTTTTGAGAACAGTCTCATGGCCGAAACAAAAATCGGAACGACTATATCGCGCAACGACCTCTCAGCGATCCTCACGGTGTTCCGTTTGAAGCCAGAAGAAGGAAACAGCTTTCCAGTCTACAAGGCTGGTCAATACATTGCGCTTCGCCGGAATGATTGTCGACTGACAAAGCGTGTTCTCGGTGAGGATGGCGTTGTATCGTACGTTCCCGACCTGGACGAACAAGGCAATCAGAAAGGCGGACCGGTAACTCATTCGTATTCTATTTCTTCCGCACCGTATGAAACGGAAGAAGAGGGCTGGCTGGAATTCTATGTGATTCTTGAGAGGGATGAATCAGGAAACCCGGGAAGATTGACAGAATCACTTTTCAGGATTGATGCCGAAAAGGACAACAAAGTCACCTATTTTTACAAGATCACGGGCGACTTCACGCTGGAGAAACGGGCGGCAGGCTTCAAGAATGTAGTGCTCGTGGGCACGGGAAGCGGACTTGCTCCGTTTGCTTCAATGATGAAACAGCTTCACCGCGAGGCGCTGGGAGGGAAGTCGATCGAACAACGGTTTACGCTTTTTCACGCTAATCGCGGTTTCCACGAATTGGGCTATCATCAACAGTTGCTGGAGATCGAATCTGCCCAGAAGTTTGACTTTCTCTACGTTCCTTCCGTCAGCCGTCCGTCGAAAGAAGATTACGAAAATCCCAGGGTGGGAAAAGGGCGGGCAAACAATGTGCTTCGTTTTGTCTTCGACATGTCACTGAAGGAAGAACAGGATTTACAACTTCTCGCCGCTCAGCGGCAGGATACGACAGAAGCAAAGAAAGTGCTCGAAAGGACAGTGAAACCGGTCCTGCCGAAGCATATTTCGCACGACCGATTGCGGGCCAGGATGAAACCCGAAAAAACCGTGATTCTCACTTGCGGCAATCCGCTTTCGATGGATGACATCAACTATATTGCGGTCGCCAACAAGATAAAGTTCGAAAAAGAAGAGTGGTAATCGGCAAGTTTGCAAACCTCAAACGATCAAGCTTCGACGCCGATCTTCGTCATCAAAGACCCGACGAGATCAACTGATTCGGCGGCATTTCTCGCGTAGCCAGCGGCTCCAATATCTGCGGCAAAGTGATTTGTGACAGGAGCTCCTCCCACGATTACTGGTACTTTTATCCCACGTGACGCAAACGAGTCAATAACCACCTTCATGTACAGCATTGTTGTTGTAAGAAGGGCGGACAAGCCGATAATGTCAGGTGCGTGCTGGTCGTACCCTTGCATAAAATCGTCTGCGGACCGACCAATGCCGACGTCCGTAACTTCGTATCCAGCCCCACGCAGCATAATCCCCACGAGGTTCTTTCCGATGTCATGGAGGTCGCCTTTCACGGTGCCCAGAAGGATTTTCCCTTTGGAACGGTAGGGACCTTGAATAAGGAATGGTTCAAGAATGGCCATCGAAGTTTTCATCGCCCGAGCGGACACCAGGACTTGCGGCAGAAAGATGGCTCCTGCCTTGAAGTTTTTGCCGACAACCTCCATACCTCCCATAAGTCCAACGTCGACCACTGTTTTCGGATCCACATTCTCGGTTAGAAGCTCTCGAGTAAGTGTCTCCGCAAGAAGATGCTTGCCTTCAATGAGCGCTTGGCTTAGTTCCTGTAGCTTTCCGTTTATCCCCATTTTTCCACGGCCTCCCTCAGGAGAAGTAACCTCTCTCCCTCGACGTAGGGTGCAACAGAGCACGCCGTACTGAAAATATAGCTTCCATCCTGTTTTCCGATGTTAATTCTTTTCCTGGCATCGTTCATGATTTCCGGTTTGGTTCTAAAAAGAAGCGTGTTGACCGAATCCACATTCCCTTTGATAAACCCTCTCCCCTTTGTTCTGCGTTTTGCATCTTCAAGTTCCACATTTCCAAGCGGGGGCGGGTCGAGGCATTCTATGCCGCTCACTCCGGCATCAAACATCAGCTCAAGGCGGTCGCTTATTGCTCCACATGTGTGAGTGTACACGTGAACATTCTTCTCCCGGATTGATGTCGCTATGGCCTGCTCATACGGCAGAACAAAAATACGATAGAAATCCGTGGAGATGAACGTCCCCCCAGCGAATGGGGATGAGATCTTGATTGCATCCACTCCGACGGAACACATTTCAGTTGCCAGGCTCGTTATAAGCCTTGAGTAATGCGCGAGAATGGATTTTGCTTTTTCGGGATTGTCGATGAGCCCCATGAGGGCTTGCTCGTGTCCAAATAAATCGAGGTAATAGTCAAAAGGCGATGTGATTTCACCATGGAGTGAGTATTGGCCCTCAATTCTGGCCTTCAAATACTCGAATACATCAAACTTGTGTGAAGGATCGATCCGAAAATGCAATCCCTGAGATACGGGAATGTAATCCAACGTTGGAGGCAAGTCAGCCACGGCTGTGGTATCAAACGAACGCCGGGGAAAATGGTCCGTCAAATGTTGCGGAAGGTCGTTGAGACGGTGAATCCATTGTTGGCCATTCTTCCATGTGACTTCCTCGCCCTCGTTTGTTCGCCGGATTCTCTGAATATCGTTTCTCCAGTGCGGGTTATGGCCGTGCAAACTCACCAGGATTCCGTCGAAATCATATCGCTTTCGTAAATCCAGAAGCCCTTGGGCAAATGCTGTTGCATCATACCAAAACTCTACCGGAGAACCGCCCAGTTGAAGCTGCATGTGGCCAATACTCAACTGGCACATCACCGGAACGCGATCCGGAATGCCGAGTTCCATAGCGCATTTTACCCGTTCTTTAGAGGTCATAGATCAGGCCCGTCCTTCTCTTTTCATCCGCAGGTGAAATGTTGATTTCCTACGAGGTCGGGAGAATGTGAAACTTCTTCCAGTCAAGAACGAGGAAAGCCCCGGAAACGATTGGTGGAAGGGCCATGGCAAGAAAAATGAACATAACCGTTGAACTCGCCATTGCCCGGAATATCATCGGGTATACGATCGCAACAGCGAGACCTTCCAACATGAGAGCAATTCCTCCTCCTTTTTCGTGACGCCAGGCCACGATCACTGTAACGAGAAAAACCATGCCCGGAACAAAAACGTCAATCACCGTTTCGACCAAGTTCAAGTCTTCACCCAAAGCGGAAAGAAGGCCGAAGAGAAACCAGAAGACTCCCCAGAACAGAGCAAGAATTCTCCCGAAAACGCGAAGCCAATGGACGTGTGGTTTGACTTCTTGCGAAGTCGTCATACGAACCTCCCGTGTACTATTTCACAACAACAAGCTTCAATGATTCTCTTAAAGCACTACCAGCTGCAACACAAAAGTAAATGCCGCTTGGGGCATTTCTCGCACTCCATTTCAGCGTGTGTATGCCGGGCGAGAAATAGTCTTCCACCAACGTTGCCACTTCCCTTCCCAAGACGTCGGTTATCCGGACTGAAATATGGTCATAGTCCTGCGTGGCAACCTGAATATGAGTTTCCGCGTTAAATGGATTCGGAAAACTTCTCACAGAAGGAGAATTATCCCGGCTAGTTCCCATGACATCAGCAATATCTGTCAGACTTGGAGAAGCAAGGGATGCTGTCAAACCTACGCCGACTTGGACGAACCTTTTCACGAGGTCAACATTGAGATTTCCCAGCGTGTCCGACGACCTGTGATAATGCGGATTCGCCTGAAAGAAGCTGCTGCTTTGCCACGGAGGATAGTTTTCGATGAACAGGACTGCGGGATATCCCTGGGACCAAAAAGCAGAGTGATCGCTTCCTGCTCCAGTGGAAAACGGGGGCTGTCTCATCGACAATCCAATCGAATAGGCATTATTGATTTGGATGGCCTGCAGACCCATCCATTCTGAGAGGGGATTGGATGCAATATCCGCATAAAGAGATTGGTGGTTGAATCCAAGCATGTCGAGATTGAGCATCGCGATAATGTCGTCGTTTCGTTCCTTTGCTTTGGCCGCGTAGTGTGTACTTCCATGCAACGAGCCGTTGTAGGCGGGGCCTGATTCTTCCGCACCAAATGCGATAAACTTGATTGTGTAATCGTTTTGAAAGCTCAAGGAGGGATCTGCAAAAATGCGCGCCATTTCAAGCACTGCAGCAACGCCAGTCGCGTTATCGTCGGCACCGGGAGACTGAATCGATTGCCAGTTTGCCTGCCAAATGGAATCTCCCATGCGGCTGGCGGAACAATCAAGGTGCGCTCCTACCACGCACTCCTTCCCCGGATTGAGTTTGCCACGGAGAGTAGCCACGACGTTGAAAAGCGGCTGAACATTAAGTGGCGGCACTGCATTTGCTATATAAAACGTGTCGAGATGAACCGAAGTCATTCCTGGCAGAGCTTCAAATTCTCTTCGTATAAAACTCACGGCGCTATCGTTTCCTGATGTGAAATTCACTCGACTCCAGTGACCTCCCGCAGATTGTAACTGTCGAATATCTTCAGCGAGGCTTGCTGACGACACCGCATCAATCATGCTCCGAATAACAGAGACCTGCTTAGGCTGTGCCGCTAACCACTGAGCCGCGACCCCGAAGAGGAAGCAGCCAAGGGTTCGATTCATCTCCATAAGATGACCGTCAGTATTTGAAATCACACACGTTGTCACCATTCGACTTCTCTTTTGAACGGTGGCTCGGCGAAACGCGTGATGACGGGCCTTGAGAGTTCTTTGAAGTCTCTGAATTTCATCCGTATAACCTTTGTGTGTGAACAGGCGTTGAACACAATTTCTTCGTCTTCAGTCAGAGCCTCATCCACAAGCACGGGAAGTCCATAGAGATTCCCGAAAGGCGGCATGGCGCCCACCTGACAATCCGGGAACAACGACTCGAGGTCTTCTTCATGCGCCAGATGAACTTGCTTCGCGGCAAATGCGCGCTTGATCGTGTGCGTGTTCAATCGATGATCTGACCGCAAAACGGTCATCCAGTATCTATCGTCGATTCTGACAAGAATCGCCTTTGCAAGCTCACGCTCCGGCACGTGAACTGCAACGGCAACTTCATGGGCCGAAAACGCCGGCGTGTGTTCCATTATTCGATATTCGACTTTGTTATTCTCCAGGTATCTCATGAGGTCGGTGAGTTTTGCCATGACGTCCTCCATTGAATTTTTCTGTGATAAGTTGGGAGCATGCCCGAAAAAAACAACAGGGATTCAGCTTGTCCCGAATCCCTGTGCTTTCGTCACGACGTTAGAAAGCTCATTCTCAGCGTCGCAGAAAATGTCCCGAAACGAACTGTTTCTCCGCCCCGATCTGGTCAGCTGATGTACTGACAATACGTATTCGTGTACAACGGAGAATCATCCGCATGATTCCCTTGTTTCTTGACGAGGTACTCATGAATGGCTGCCGCCGCCTGCTTTCCGTCTCGCATTGCCAGAATCACCGTCGCACCACCACGAGAAAGGTCGCCGCCAGCAAAAATGCCGTCCCTGCTCGTTCGCTGACCCTCGTCGGTGACCACGGTGCCTTTTTTTCCGATGTTCAAGCCCGGCGTCGTTGCCTGAATGATGGGATTGGGCGCCTGCCCGACAGCTTCTATCACGGTATCAACATCGATGACGAAATTCGAGCCGTGGATTGGAACTGGTCTTCTTCTGCCAGATTCGTCGGACTCTCCCAGTTCCATCCGTTGACACTCCATCCCAACCACCCAGTTTTGATCGTTGGTTAAGATCCGTACGGGGTTCGTCATTAGGAGGAATTCGATCCCTTCTTCTTCAGCGTGATGAACTTCCTCGACGCGAGCCGGCATCTCTTTCTTGGAACGTCGATACACCAAGTGGGCTTTTTCCGCTCCCAACCTTTTTGCTGTGCGGACCGCGTCCATCGCAGTATTTCCTCCCCCGATCACAGCAACGCGTTTTCCGGCTCGAATCGGTGTGTCGTAGTCAGGGAATTGATAGGCCTTCATCAAATTCACTCTGGTGAGGAATTCGTTTGCCGAATAAACGCCGCTTGCGCTTTCGCCGGGTATACCCATAAAATGAGGCGTGCCCGCCCCCGTGCCCAGGAACACTGCACCGAACCCCCATTCGCCAAAAAATTCATCGATTGTTGCCGTTCGACCAACGACAAAGTTGGTGATGATCTCCACACCGAGCGCCTTGATACGTTCAGTTTCAATGTCGAGGATTTTTCGAGGAAGCCGAAACTCGGGTATACCGTAGCGCAGCACTCCACCCACGGCATGCAGAGCCTCGAAAATCGTGACTTTGTACCCGAGTTTTGCCAATTCTGCTGCACAGGTCAGGCCTGACGGGCCTGATCCCACAATGGCGACTTTCTCCTCGCGCCGAATAGGAATCTCCGGGGCTGTGAAGAATCCATTCTCCATTTCGTAGTCGGCAACAAAACGCTCGAGTTTCCCAATCGCTACCGCTGGGTTCTTTTTGCCCAACGTGCAGACTGCTTCACATTGTTCTTCTTGAGGACACACTCTGCCGCAAATGGCAGGTAAGTAGTTCGCTTCCCGAATCTTCTTGACGGCGCCTGCATAATCTTTCTGAAGAATTGCTTGAATAAAACTCCGAATGTCAATCCCGACAGGACAACCTTCTGTGCAGACGGGATTTTTGCATTCAAGGCACCTGGTTGCCTCCACCATGGCCCGTTCAACGTTTAACCCAAACGAGACTTCGAGAAAATTGCGGCTCCGTTCAACCGCAGCTTGTTCGATGGATTCCTGTCTTGGGATCTTCATCCTCTCGGATGGTTTCAGAGGATTGAGTACACTCATGTCACAACCTGGGTTTTGTGCTCTTCACAATATTTTCTGTCGGCTTCCCGCTCAAAGTCCATGTAGGTTCTGTTTCGTTTCATCAATTCGTCAAAATCCACTTCATGCCCGTCGAATTCCGGGCCGTCAACACACGCAAACTTCATCTGACCGTTCACCGAGACGCGGCACCCACCGCACATTCCCGTCCCATCCACCATAACCGCGTTGAGACTGACGTACGTCTTGATCCCGTAGTGTTCGGTTACTTGAGCTACAGCCTTCATCATTGGCAAAGGGCCTATGGCATACACCGCGTCGACCTCAACATTCGCGTCAAGCAGGTCTTTCAATTGGTGCGTAACAAGGCCTTTTCGTTTGTACGAACCGTCGTCTGTCGTGACGAAGAGATAATCCGAACATTGCCGCATCTCCGACTCGAGGATAATGAGGTCTTTAGTTCTCGCCCCAACAATGGTGTAGATGGTATTACCTTGTTCCCGAAGCGTTTTTGTAATGGGGTACAACTCCGCCGTCCCCACGCCGCCGCCGATACAGATCACAATCGAATCCTTGACGATTTCAGTCGGGTTTCCAAGAGGGCCCACGACGTCCACAAGGTTGTCGCCGACATCTTTGGAACAGAGGAGTTTGGTCGTTTTTCCGACGGCTTGAACGATGAGCGTTATGGAACCTTCGTCGGGGTCGCCTTCTGCAATGGTCAGCGGGATTCGTTCCCCCGTCTCAATAACTCTGACGATGACAAAATTTCCCGCCTGGCGCTTGCGCGCGATATAGGGCGCATAAATGACAAACTTTGTTATTGTCGTGCTGAGTTGTTCCTTGCCGAGGATGGGAAACACAATACTTCTTTCCTTTCCCGCGATTACTTCTTGTCACCGTCGTCGCGGATACATTCCATGGGACAGACTTCCATGGCTCGGCGAATGTCCGCCTCCTCGCGTTCATCAACGGGTTGACTGTAAACATAGTAATACGTGGAATCGTTGCTATACATGAAATTTTGCAATGCATACGAAAAGCAGATTCCGCACCCGTTGCAATTAGAGGTGACATAGTATTTGCCCGGGGCGTTGTCGCTAATCCTTGTGGCGAGCTCTTCCATGGGTATACTCCTGGTAGATGAGTGTATGACTTTTCTTAAGAAATTGGCAAGGAACGTGCCATTAGTCGAATCCGCTCCAACGTGCTTTCACGATGAAAAAGAGCAGAAAACAAAGCATTTACGGCCTTTTTTTCCTGAAATTGATACGGATTTCTAAGATTTGGGAAAGAAGACCGATAAGCAAACTTCTCTATAGGTGGTTTAGAGTCCGACGGAGATCTGAAATTATATCCTCCACTTTTTCCAAACCTACAGAAAGACGAATTCCCCCCGGATCGATTCCACGTTTCAGTTGCTCCTCGGGTGGAATGCTGGAGTGGGTCATCGATCCAGGGTGCTCAATGAGCGTGCGAATGTTGCCAAGACTCACCGCGAGCGTCATTGTGTAGGAGTTCTTTGCTATGAAATTGACCAGACGGTCGGCCTTCCTGTGTCGGTCTTCCGCATTATTTCCTTTGGGCGAAAAATAAACCATGGTCCCCGGTGCAAAATGTCCTTCATAGTCCTTCATTTGCTCATGGGCGAGAACACTCTGCCCGTACGAATCCAATCCGGGATAGTTGACGCATCCGATGCGTTTATCGCGTTCAAGAAACTCGGCGACTGCCTTCGCGTTTTGAATCTGTTGGCGAAACCTCACAGCAAGGGACGGCAGCCCGTAGACGAGAATCGGCCACGCGCTTTTTGCTCCGAGCACACCGCCAAAATCCTTCCTGTAAAGGAGCAAATGATCGTAACTCCAGGATGGTCCCACCACCACGCCCCCCATGTCCGTGCCGAAACCGCACAGGCCCTTGGTGAGCGACTCGACGACGAAATCAATGCCGAACTCCAGTGGCCTTTGACAATACGGCGTTGCAAAAGTATTGTCAACCGCGGTGAATATTCGATGGCTTTTTGCCCGATGCAGATTGTGCCGCTTCACGAGTAGCGCAACCCTCTTCATGTCGATAAGCTCCATGGTGGGGTTCACCGGTGTTTCGAAATACAGTAACCGAGTGTGCGGCGATATTGCCGCGTTGAGCGCCGCCTCGTCATTGAAGTCAACCCATGTGACTTTGATCCGGTATCGTGGGAGCCAGTTCTTAAAGAGCGAGTAGGTGCAACCGTAGAGCATTTTGTGCGCGACAATCTCACTGCCGCTCCCGAGAAGAATTCCGCACAATGCTGAAACTGCGCCCATGCCGGTGGCAAACGTCACTGCGCATTCGCCCTGTTCAGCGACAACGAGGTTTTCTTCGAGGAGGTCTTTGTTTGGCTCGCCAAGCCGGTCATAAATATATACAGGTGCTTTCGACTCAACGCGAAAATCCCCGACGTGGTGGGCAAAATCGACGAAACCTTTTGCACCGCGCCTGGTTGTGGAAAGGCGAAATGTCGATGAACAGGAAAGCGGGGGGACAACGTGGTGGCTGTAGTCCCACTTCGGCGTAAAGGATTTTCCCCAAATTAATCGCGTCTCGGCTGCATAAGGAGCTGTTCTTTGATTTTTCCTGGATCGTGTCGTCTTCTTTTTCATAGCAGTCCCTTTTTTAGATGAAACCTCAATGTAAGTTCCCACCTGGCGATTTCGGAAAATCTGTCAAAATAGGAATCCCTCTTAGCTGTCAAGGAGGATCAAATTATGCGTAGCAGTGGGCAAGTTTCGTACCACTTGCACACAGTAGGCTAGCGATGGGGCAGAAGGGAGAAATATGAGAACAAGCGGAGACGTTCCCAAAAAGAGTAAATCACTGTCTCAACTCTGCGAATCCGGAGAGGGACAATCACTTGCCTTTCGCGCAGAGTTTCGCTACATTTACGATGTGAAAGCCTGTTATCTGCTTAACAGGCTTTTCGTCATTATAGGGAGTTGTGATTCGAAGGGCGGTTAGAGTTTTGAGTATCCGCCGAAGAGGAGCGAAGGCGGGAACGCCAACACGGTGTCCATAGTTCAGTCGGTTAGAACGCCAGGTTGTGGCCCTGGAGGTCGTGGGTTCGA
>CAYNRS010000004.1:0-14932 GCA_964399565.1 uncultured Ignavibacteriaceae bacterium | reverse complement strand
CCTGCCAAGGAGCTTTTCAGGGACGACGACCTCCTTGCGAAACCAGCAAGAATCAAACGAGAGATTTTGATCGAGCGTGATCGTTTGCCATCCTGAATCATCGAAGTCTGATCGCGTTGGGTCTCCGGCTGGTTTGTAGGATTTCAGGTCGGGACTGGCCTTCCAATCATTGAATGAAGTCAGGCTCAGCGCTTGAAGAGTTCGAGTCAACCGGTCGACATTCGTCTGGGCGGTTGCAGAAAAGCTGGAAACCAATGAAGTGAAAAGAAGGATTGGTCCAATGAGTTTTTTCATGGTCATTTCTCGATTTACCACCAGATGCCGCTGTCAGCGTAATCCCAGAGAAAGAACGCAAGCCAGCGACTATTGAATGGTTTTTGTGCAGAAATAGGAATCTCGATACCGAAGGAAATCGCAACATGTCCGCGCCTGGTAAGCCCAACATATACTTTTGGGATAATCGAAAACACGGACTCTTCCGAGGTCAAGTTCTTCTGCCCTGAAAGTTCGAATCCTGGAAAGAGTCCTTGCCGGGAATCTGAAAGAATAAGAACTGCAGAAACGCCGTACTTCAGTCCAGCATTTGCCATTGCAGGATCGAGCGGAGCATCAATCCTGGCGCTTCCTTGCAGCTCAAGAAATTTGTTCGCGCTCATTCCTGCAGCGAAATAGGGAACTGCCACTACAGTGCCTTTTCCGAATCCTCTCCCCTCATCTCCGGTTGGAAGTTCGACTTCAAAACCGACTGAAGCAATAGTTCCCTTGATGTAATCGTCGAAGAACGCATATTTTACGCCGAGTTCGATATCACCAAGTCCCCAGTCATTCCTTAATGGCGAAGAAACTGACTTGATCGGGGCTTTCACCTCATACTGGAAACGGTTACCGAATCTGTTGGCGTAGTAGAGGATAGTTGCAGTTTCTGACGCTCGCTGCCTCGCGTTTTTCAAAGTGTACGCGGGGATGATAAGCGCCTCTTGTTCTACATAGGCTTTTGTCACTGAGTGCGCGCGCAAGAAATTCAATTCGCCCTGGGGGTAATCATCTTGCGGTATGAATGATTTCATGTACTCGATCATTTCCTGAATTTGTTTATCAGAAAACGATTCTCCCCATGAAGGCATAGACATGGAGAGCCCCTCGATATCTCCTCCGAACTTGATGACGCGAAACCATGCAAGGCGTTTCTCCGCAGAGTTGAAAT
This sequence comes from uncultured Ignavibacteriaceae bacterium, assembly GCA_964399565.1. Taxonomy (GTDB): domain Bacteria; phylum Bacteroidota; class Ignavibacteria; order UBA10030; family UBA10030; genus JACQPT01. The sequence goes on along the minus strand of CAYNRS010000004.1, from coordinate 13,728 downwards.
ATGGCTCTGTCAAATCCGGTGGAGGAGCCTCCATGTTCTGCAACATTTCCTCCGGAATGTTGCCCTTGCCATCCTCTCCGTGACATCGGGAACAAAACTGGACGTAGATTTCTCTTCCGGAAAGGCGAGAGAGATCGATGTCTTGTTCTTGAGCGGGAAGCGACCCTGCCAAAACAATGCAAAATAGCCCGACCCTTAAGGTTCGGGCTATTGAATTACTTGTTTTCTTGAGAAGCGAAGTTATTTCTTCCTCCATTGATCCAGCAACACAGCCAGTAAGATCACAACGCCGACGACCACCTGCTGGACATAAGAACCCACGTTGAGGAGGTTCAATCCATTGCGCAACACGCCGATCAACATGGAGCCCAGAAACGTTCCGGCGACCGACCCGCGGCCTCCAAAAAGACTTGTGCCGCCAACGACGACGGCCGCGATGACGTCGAGTTCATACATCAATCCGGAATTTGGCTGGCCTGAATTCATCCGCGAAGCCAGAAGGATTCCGCTGAGCGCGGACAATGCGCCGCTGATGATGTACACCGCTGTTAAGATACGGTTTGTGTTGATTCCCGCCAGCCTCGCCGCTTCCATATTGCCTCCGATTGCATACACGTAGCGGCCAAATCGGGTCCTGGTGAGCGTAATATGGGCGAGCACAAAAACAGCGATCATGATGATCGTGGGATTGGGGATTTCCAGCGTTCGACCTCCACCAAGGACGCTGAACGTTTCGGGTAAGTCCCACACAGGCCTGCCTTCTGTGACCACGAACGCAGCGCCGCGCCAGATGGTCATGAGCGCCAACGTGACAATGAATGGTGAGATACGGAAGCGGGTAATGAAAGCGCCGGCCACAAGTCCAGAGAAGGCTCCAACCGAGAGGCCCGCGGCGACCGACAAAAGCAGTGTGAAGAGAAAAGGCGCGTCGGTTTTGAGGAGCAGCGTTGACACCACACCGACGACGGCAACGAGTGAGCCGACTGAAAGATCGATGCCGGCAGTGAGGATGACAAACGTCATCCCAACGGCTATAATCGCCGTAATGGAAACCTGCAGCGTGACGTTGAGGACGTTGTCCGTTGTGAAGAAGTAGGGGGACAAGGCGGCAAAAATCAGCACTTCCGCAATCAGGGCGAGACCAATACCAAACCGGTCGAGAAGTTTGGAAAGCATGTCAGCTGAATTCAGTGGCGAGTTTGAGAATCTCTTCTTGTGTTGCTTCTTTCCGCGCCAGGGTTCCCGTCATGCGTCCGTCGCACATAACCGCAATGCGGTCACAGATGCCAAGGAGCTCCGGCAAGTCCGATGAGATGACCAGGACTCCCACACCGTCGCTGGCGAGCCGGTTTATAAGGTTGTAGATCTCGTGTTTTACGCCGACATCGATCCCAACGGTGGGCTCGTCAAAAATCAAAACTTTGGATTTCGTGAAGAGCCATCGTGCCAGGATCACTTTTTGCCGATTTCCTCCGCTGAGAGTTTCAACGATAGTCTCAGTTGAAGGTGCCTTGATTTGCAGTTTGCTCAGGTACTCTCTCGCAACGGACCTGTCCTTTGAAGCGTTAATGAAAAACCCTTCGGTCAGTTCTGTAAGACTGGCGAGAGATATGTTTTCCCTGACCGTCATTTGAAGGATCAATCCTTGCAGGTTCCGGTCCTCGGTCAGGAGGCCGATTCCCATTGAAATCGCTTCTTTCGGCGAGCGTGGGGAAAATTCTTTTCCCTCAAGCCAGATTGTTCCGCTTCGGATCGGGTCGGCGCCGAAGATTGCGCGCGCGAGCTCTGTCCGGCCCGCGCCGACGAGCCCGGCTATGCCGAGAATTTCTCCCTTGTGCAAGGTCAAGCTCACCTCTCTGAGTTTTGAGGAGGTGAGATTCTCGACCCTCAGGATTTCTCCTTGCCGTTGCAGTTGCATTTTCGGATACTCGTCTTCGAGCGGCCGTCCCACCATCAACCGAATCAACCCTGGCCGGTCAATGTCGTTTACCGAACTGCTTCCAACGACCGTCCCGTCGCGCAGGATAGTTATCCGGTCGGCGATGTCGAAAATCTCTTCCAGGCGGTGGGAAATGTAGATGATACCAACGCCCTGTGATTTCAATTTTCTGATCACGCCGAAAAGGTTGTGAATTTCCTGTGCAGTCAGCGAAGAGGTTGGCTCATCGAGGGCAAGAATCCGGATGTTTCTTGAGAGCGCCTTCGCAATTTCCACAATCTGGCGTTGCGCGACGGGCAGAGATTTCACCAGAGCAGCTGTTGGAAGGTCTTCTCCGAGCTGCTCCAGAATCGATCGGGCTATTTCGTGCATCCTCGGGAAATCGATGAGATTTCCGCGCAGGGGCTCGTTGCCAAGACAGATATTTTCTGCAACACTGAGTTCAGGTACCAGCTTAAAATCCTGGTAGATGATCCCGATACCCCTCCGCTGAGAAGCAATTGGAGAGTCAATGTTCGCGGGTTGGCCGCCCAGGAGAATTGAACCATCGTCCTTTGAGATGGCGCCCCCGAGGATTTTCATGAGCGTGGATTTTCCCGCGCCGTTTTCTCCGGCGAGGGCGTGAACTTCACCGGCCTCCAACGAGAAATCCGCATGATTGAGAGCGATTACTCCCGGATAGCGTTTGGTGACATTCAGCATGTCGAGGAGAGCGGGCATGTGAGTGATGAAGGAATTGTTTGTTGTCGCGGTAGTAGCCAGACCCTTAAGGGTTCTGGCTACTCAGACAATCTCCGTTATTGAGTTTCGGTTTTCATCAAAGCTGCTTGATCGACGATTCCCACTTCGACCGGCACCATCTTGGGGATTTGAGCTCCGGCGAAATATTCCTGAATTTTTTGAATGGTTGTCGTTCCAATCTTTTTCGGATACTGCACAACATCGGCTTTCAACGGAGTTCCTTTCAGGATTGCTTCAGCGGCAGGCGGGATCGCATCGTAGCCAATAATGACAATAGCAGTACGTTTGAATTGCTGAACTGCGTCAAGGGCGCCGAGAGCAGAGTCATCGTTAATGCCGAAGATACCGTCGAGTTTTGGGTTTGCCTGGAGAATATCTGTTGTTGCCTGCAGCGCCTTGTCGCGGACTCCTTGGCCGTTGACGTCAGCGACGACTTTTATGCCGGGAAATTTTGCGATCGCTTCACGAAATCCCTGAACTCGATCTAAAACGGAGCTCACAACAGGCTGATTAATGAGAGCGATCGTTCCCCTGCCGTTTAAAAGTCTTGCCATGTATTCGCCCGCGAGCCGGCCGCCGGCAACATTGTCGGAGGCGATGTGAGAAACAACTTCGCCCTCTTGGGCGGAGATATCGGCGGTGAAAACAGGGATGTTCGCAGCATTGGCTTTTTTGACTCCCGCGCCAATTCCTTTGGAATCGACCGGGCAAACAATGATGGCGTCAACTTTACGCGCAACGAAATCCTCAATCTGACCGATTTGCTTGCTGATATCGAACTCGGCGGCCGTAATGATCAGTCCATAGTTGTGTTTCTTCGCCTCAGAGACCAGCCCCTCTTCCAGATCACGGTAAAACATATGACCGCGTGTGAGCAGGGTAACTCCGACAGTTTTGGTTTTCGGCCCGTCCCCTTTTTTTTCGCTACCAGGAAGCAAGAGCAAGCAAACCAGGGTAAGAACGAGGTTTGTTTTCATCATCATCCTTTCAATCGAGCAGTTCAAACAAATATGTGTATTTCACAATAACGGACCGATCCCGCAAGATGCCAATGCCCTGGAACCAGTCATGCAGTTCATTCAAAACGACAAACATACCCGTATTGGCAGACTGGAGCCAGCCAAACCGGATATTCGCCGACCATGTATGATTGCGATCGTTCAACTGAAAAAGGCCCTGGAGAAACATGCGCGAGGTGAACGAATACGAGAGGCGTGTCCTGGCGATGTTCACTAAGAAATTGCCCTCAGGGAGCTTCACGTTGCTATAACTCCATCCAACGAGAACATTGAAGCGATCGCCACTCCTCATTTTGACAACCGGATTCATGGAAAAATAAGACCCGCTAAAAAACCCGCCATAGAAATACATACCATCTATGCTCATCACTGCGCCCTGATTGGACCGGAGAACGAGCTGAGCCTCCGCGTTGCGGTAGGTTCCCGTGGGAACGAAAATCCCCGGATGGATTTCGAATGGAGTCGTTACTCCGTCCTTTTTGAAATTGATGCCCGTATGGATTTCATCGCCGGTCTTGAATTCCCAGTGGTTGTCAAAATGCAGAAAGCCTGTTTCCTGAAAGCCCGTGAAGTTCCAGAAGGCCCGGTATGAAATGTGAGGCCGAAGCTCCTGCAATCCAAGAAAATCCTCGGGGCGATAGCGGCGAAGAACAACAGATTCCGATTTTCTGTACGCGCGGCGGCGGAGAAATCCCACCTCGGGATTGAAATTTGGCGCGATTTCGGTGTAATGGGATTCAGCGGTCCAGCCCGGTGATTGGTGACTAAACCCTATTCTCAAAGCGTGCCTGTCCGTTCCTGGAGCGTCGCTGAATGTCTTGGACGCGTATCCGAGAATATTATTGAATTCGCCGATACCCCACCGTCCGTCCACAGCGACAGTGCCCTGGTAATCGCTTGCGGTATTTCCCTGCCGGTTCACAAAGAGTGCGCCAACGGCGGATCGATTCGTGAGCTCTTGATTTACACGCGCTGCCAAGAAGTTGTTGGATGGGGCAACACCTTCAACAGCCTTCGTCTGAATATCCATGAATCCTATGCTCGTCGCGTCGATTTTACCGGACAACCTCGCGCCGCCCACAATTGGAATCACCTGGCCGTTAGCGGCAATCCCAATACGACGGCTGAAAAACAGTTCGACTTCGCCCGGACTTCCGACGTCGAAAATGCCGGCGTTCTCAAGAAAAAACGGCCGTTTCTCCGGGAAAAACAAATCGAATCTGTCAAGATTCACCTGTTGCTCGTCTACTTCCACCTGGGCAAAATCTGTATTGATTGTTCCGTCGAGAGTAAGACTCGGTGTGACGCTATATTTGACGTCGAAACCGCCTTGACCGGTGGACACGGAACTCCCTTGTGCAGGCGTCAGGCGGTTTTTCGCCAGAGCATACGGGATGAATTTTAAGTTCTGGGGGATCGGTATTTCGAGTCCGTGAAGTTCTCCCGCATACGACACACGATTGATGGTGAATTGTCGCGGGATCCGGGACCAGAAGGCCGTTTCTTTCCGGCGTCGAATGTTGCGCTGGATATTCAAACCCCATGTTTGAGGGTTTGTGCTCGCATATCGCAGTGTTCGAAAAGGGATTGCAAACTCAGCGCTCCAGCCAAAGTCCGCAATCACGGTTCGAACTTCCCACGATCCATCCCAGTTCAGATTAAATCCCCCCGTCGAGCCGGTAGTCTGCGCAAGCATGCTGAGCTCACCCTCTTTTGTCACTTGAGCGTCATACTCCAGGCCGGTTGGATTTGTGCCAAAAATAAAGCCGTTTTGCTTGTCGTGAAAAGTGTCGAGGATAATCTGCACGCAATCCGTTTCGTCGAGGAGCGCATCGCGGCGATTTTCAGACACAATGATCTCCGAAGGTTGTCGGTCGTAGCATATCACTCCGATGAAAAGAGTATCGTCCGTGTAGACAACCATTGCTTCTGTTCTCTCCGTGACCGGCTGTCCGTCGTCGGGTTTTATTTGCCAGAAATCCTTAAGGCGTAAAGCCTTGAGGTAAGCGGCGTCAGCCACGACATTACCGTCAACAACCGGCGCCTTTTCCAGCTTTTGTGCCCAGGCGACGGGGACGGCCGAAGAAACAGGAGGCGGAGACTGCGCTGAAACGGGTAAACTCCAGGAGGAAAGAATGAACAAGGGCGCATGAATGATACGGAGCTTTTGTTTCATCTGGCGGGGATCGGCATCTGTGTCAAAAAAGGTAATGATTTTTGGGGGAAGGGGAAAAGGAAAAAACCGTTTAATCGCCAGGGCAAATAGCCAGCCCCTTAAGGGTCTGGCTATTGTAAGGCCTAAGGTTTCTTTACCGTTGGATATTGAACGCCCAGCTGCTCCAGATATGTTTTGTACGTCGCCGGGTTGTAGTAAAACTTCTTCAAATCGTTCCGATATTTCTCCATAATCTTCGTATTCAACCAAACGGCTGGCTTGTCCTCCGGACGGATTAACGGCTTATACTGAACGTCTCTCGTCTGCACGTTCTTGAAATATGCCCACGCACTGTCAATGAGTGCGGGCTTCGTTAGCAGATCGAGTATTGTCATTGCCTGGACTTTTGCGCCGGCGGTAGCTCCTTTATGTGCGATCGGCGTTGCCATCGCGATTGCGTTGAGCCAATTATGGCCCGGCAACCGCGGAATATTCGACGGAAATCGAAGAGTAATGGTCGGAACATTCCAGGAAATATCTCCGATATCGTCCGAGCCGCCTCCTCGTTTATCTTCTTCCTTCACGGGATTGTCGAGTTTCGCCAGAGCTGTGTCAAGTCCTTTGATGTCCTTCTCTTCGACGCCAGCTTCCTTCTGAACAGCCTTCGCAAGCGCTTGATCCGCGTCAGACCAATCAGGTAACCCGACGTTCACTATGTTCTTGTATGTTGCCTCTGCGATGGGCTTGCTAAAATGTCCCGGCCACGCAGAACCCAGAATGCGGGTTGATTCGAGTTTCGTGTCCGTCATAAGGGCCGCGCCCTGAGCCATTTTGTTGGCCGTCTCGAACATCTCCATAATTCGTTTGTAATCCGTTTCTCGAAGGTAATACCACACGGACGCTGTGCGCGGAACAACGTTCGGCTGATCTCCTCCGTCGGTGATGACGTAATGAGAGCGTTGCTGAATGCGCAGGTGTTCCCGACGGAAATTCCAGCCGGCGTTCATCAGCTCAACGGCATCGAGAGCGCTTTTCCCGCGCCACGGAGAGCCTGCGCTGTGTGCTGTTTGTCCGACGAAGGAATACTCAACCGAAACCAGCCCATTCCCTGAAGTCGTGCCCCATGAGGTCTCTAAATTGTTCCCCACATGTGTGAACAGGCACACGTCAACTTCCTTGAAAAATCCGGCGCGCACAAAGTATGCTTTTGTTCCAACCAATTCCTCTGCGACTCCGGGCCAGATTTTGATTGTCCCGGAAATCTTCTCGCGTTCCATAATCTTCTTGATGACGATTGCCGCCGTAACGTTGACGGCCTGGCCGGAATTATGGCCCTCACCGTGACCCGGAGCTCCTTCAATCATTGGCTTGTTATAAGCGACTCCGGGCATTTGCGACGCCTGAGGAATACAGTCGATGTCCGAACCGAGCGCAATAACCGGTTTTCCGGAACCCCATGCGGCCATCCATGCTGTCGGTATGCCGGCAATCCCTTCATCTACTTTGAAACCGTTCTTTTTGAGTATCCCGACGAGGTATTGCGAGGTCTCGAATTCCTGAAAGCCGAGTTCTGCAAAGCTGAAAATTTGATCGACCATTTGTTGTGTGAAATCCTTCATCGCGTCGACGTTTTTGACGGATTCCTGTTTCAGGGACTCAAGCCTGGAAGAATCAATCGTCGCCTTTTGGCGGGCAAAAGCAGATGTGAGAACAAAAACGAACATCAAGAGTGGGGTGGTTCGCATGGCAATTCTCCTTCTGGTGACTGTCATGGTTATTTTCTGCCAAGAACGATTCTTTGTTTTGCGATGTCATCGAGCACAGTCCGGATAAATTCTAGCCATTGGTCGCTTTTCATTGTTTCATCCGGCCTGGATTCCAGATGGTAAATCAGGTCACTGAGAAACACGAAAGTTTTGGCGGAAAACCTCGATCCAGAAGATCTTAAAATCCTGTAATTATCATGAAGGTCATAGAAGAAAACAAGCAAATCGTCGGCAATGGGGGATTTGTCGCTTGAACTGAGAAGCTTGAGGAAGGATCGAGCTTTTTCAATCACACATGCGAGCCATCAAGGGTTACTCATCGCTCTTTCGTGTCGCCCCCTCAATCGCAGCCACGATTTCAAGGCGCAGATGTTTACACGCTTCCCATGTCGAAGTACACCATCGATGGATCATTTCATCTCTATCCGATCCCGGTGGAGTTGCCAGGACATCGGCAACTGTGATGTTGCCTCGCTGCTCTGGCAATACAAGGTGAGGCCAGGATTTGCGCCTCCTTCCCAGACGCATGTGAGTCTGTTGAACTTGTCTGCCTGTGAAGTTTTTTTCAACATGTAAGTAGAGGCCGACGAGTCCAAAAACTACGCCGATGGGTTTCGAGTGATCGTCAGCCGTTTGCACAGCATAGGCATCGACAACATGCTGATGGATAAACGAAGGGTCAGCATGAGAAAGTGTATAAAAGGAGAGCTCATGAAACAAGTCCCTCTCGCCATGCTTTTCATGTTCACGTTTCGGAAGCTTCACGTTCTGTCAAACTCGAGTCAGAACACTACCTTCCATAATACATCACGATGGACGCTTTTTTGATTGTATTTGCGTAGAGGTTGAAGCCAACCAACGCGGGAGATGCCTTTTCGTCCAGCCCAAGTTTATCGGTCTTCAGGGCGTGCACTGTGATGATATATGTATGAAATCCGTGTCCCTGAGGAGGACATGGACCGCCGTATCCTACAGACCCAAAGTCAGTCATGCTTTGGATTGACCCTTTCGGCGCCAGGTTCGTTTTCACGTCCCCGGCGTTTGAAGGGAGTTCCTTTGCCGTCGTTGGAATATCGAAAATAAGCCAATGCCACCAACCGCTCCCCGTTGGAGCATCCGGGTCGTACATCGTGACGGCGAAGCTCTTTGTACCGGCCGGAGGGTTTTCCCAGCTGAGTTGAGGCGAAATGTTTGCCCCGGAACAACCGAAACCGTTAAACACCTGCTTCTCAGTTGCCTGACCTCCAATATCACTGCTTTTGAGCGTAAATGTCTGTCCCAGTCCAGGTGTGAGAACCACCAAAGAAGCAACAGCGAGAAGAATGGATGTTTTCACGAGATCTCTCCTTTTTATAAATGACTGAGGCAAAGGCAAACTCGATCTTCACATTACGGAGTGATATGTTGGTTGACAGAAGCGGCCCCTTTTCGTACCATATGGCGATGTACATACAAACTTTTTGGAAAGGAGGCAACCATGCCAAAACCACAAAAGGTCACTTATTTGAAAGCAAATCTTGTGGACAGACCGGGAGCGTTACTTGCTGTTCTCAAAGACCTCAAGGCGAAAAACCTCGGCCTTACGGGTCTGTGGGGATACGCAACGAGTGAAGGGAAAGCGGATCTCTATGTTATCGCAAAGAGCCTAGAAAAAGTCAGAAATGCGTGGAGGGCAAAGGGCATGCTCGTGGAGGAAGGAACGGGATTCTGGGTGAAAGGAACGGACAAAACGGGAGCGCTCCTCGGTCATCTGCAAGCACTTGCCGATGCAGGAGTCAATATTATTGCAACGGATGCTGTTGCTGTCGGCGGGAAGTTCGGCTCGTTTGTGTGGGTAAAGCCGGAGGATGTTGAAAAGTCGGCCGCGGCCCTGCGCGCCAAATAGGCAAACCGCCCGATTCACGCGGTTATGAGAACCATAAAACGAAAGCCCTCTCCGGGAGGCGGTGGAGAGGGCTTTGTCGACAGCCTTTACCAACTCTCCGAGCCGCGAAAGGCTGTTCGAACTCATGCTGTTCAAACCTGTTACAGGATAATGAGAACACCGACCAAGAACAATCGGGTGAAATATTGAAAATGAACTCAGTACTTTACTCTAGATGGCGGGCTGGAGTCACCGAAAAATGCGGTTTTTGATGGAATTTGAAAGGACGTGAAAGCGGAAAGACCGCGAACGAACCGAACTCGCGGACAAGAAATGCAAAGACTATTGGCTCGTGCCGGATTTCGGTACGATATGGATCTCGTCGAGCTTGTGGATCACGACGGTGGACAGGTTGCGCATGGAGCTGACGCCCGAGGAGATCATCTGAATGTCCTCGTTTAGCTCCTTCAGTACGGGAAGGAGCTTTTCGCGCATCTCGGCATTTGGCGAATTCTGAAGTACTTCCTCGTGTTTTTTGATTTTCTCCGCCAGAGCAGAAAGCCCGCGCTCCACCATTTGACCAACAGAATTCACAGTTGTGTGAAACACCTGAAGAGCATCGAGCTCTTTCTGCTTCTCTTTCAACACCCGTTCTTCGGCCTCGCGTTCAATAATCGCTCTCCGATAGAGGTAGCGCTCGTGCACGCTTTTGACGGCGAGTGAAAGCCTATCCTTTCCCAACAGGTCCTTCCGGACGTAGTCATAGACCCCGTGCTTAATGGCTTCCACTGCAATATCTTCAGACCCCGCACCCGTGATCATAATGACGGGCGTGTCGACTTTTTGCTGGTGCATCCATTCAAGCACGTCGATGCCGGACATGCCGGGCATGCGATTGTCGAGCACAATCACGTCAAATTGTTCTTTTTTGAGAACCTCTACGGCAGTATCGCCTGAATCGCAGGACTCAACGATAAAGTTGTTCGTCATTTTCAAGGCCATCTCAAGGCTCAGACGAATGGAATTCTCGTCGTCGACGATGAGAACACGAAGTAATCGCTGATTTGTCATTGAGAAGTTCCTAAAAGAGATTTTCTCGTGCTCGCTCAAGAAAAGCTGGAACAGTGGAGTCAGCGAGGGATAACAACCGCAAAGAGAACACGAAAATATAGTAAAGAAAACTGCACGAAACAAGGAAGAGTCGCCCAGCCTGCTCAATAAGCAACGGAGGGTGTTTTTCGGAGATACGAATTGGCGCTGAGTTGCTTCAGCATGAAGTCGGCGACATCCGCGCGCGAAATATGGACGGTAAGAATCCAACTGCCAACGTTATCCCCGTGCCGATACAAACCTCGTTGACGTCCATTGGTCAACTGTCCAGGCCTGACAATTGTCCAGTCGAGTGAGCTTGCTTTGATGAGCCGTTCCTGCTTCTCTTTATCTTTAAAATAGAAATAAGTGATAAAAGGAACGACAAACAGCGTGTAATAAAGCCCCAGACGACCCCGCCGGTCAGAGATTCCCAACGTCGTTTCACAGATAAATCTTTTTACACCGTGCATCTCCATGGCAGAAATGATATTTCTTGTTCCTTCGGAGAGGACTTCCGTTTTGATGAACCAGCGTTTATGACCGAGTGCGGACAACACGGCATCTTTTCCATTGACTGCAAAGTCAACGGAAGCAGGGTCGAGGACATTGCCTTTTACAACGTCGAGGCGCGGATGCCGGATGTGGAATTTCTCAGGATTGCGGGCAAAAGCTGTAACATGATGGTTTTGTTCGAGGGCCTGCATCACGAGCTCGCGGCCAGTTCCGCCCGTGGCACCGATGATCAGCAGTTTCATTGAGTCCAGTGGTTTGTTAATAAACCGTGAAAATCTTTTGGTTCGTTAAAAGGGGGCTCTTCGTCCCGTCATCACGAACTCAGTCCGGAGTCTGTCGTTTTGATACCGCTGCGAAGTAAGGATAGATCACATGGTTCGGGTAAAACGGTAGACTTTTCTTTTCCCTTGAACGCCTTTCAGGTCGTGATCACCTGCATCAGAGAATTGCAGCCCTGACCCTTCCAGGAGAGCAAACGTGGAGTCTGAGACAAGAACTTCACTCGTTGCCGCCAAGGCAGCGATCCGCGTGGCAACATGAACGGCCATGCCCCGGAGATTGTCGGTGGAGCGCTCGACTTCGCCCGTGTGGATTCCGATGCGCACCTGAATCCCGTCCTGTTGAACCGCCGTGCAAATCGAAGCTGCACAACGCACCGCCCTGGCCGAACTGTCGAACATTGCCAGGAAGCCGTCACCCGTCGTCGTCACCTCGTATCCGCGGAAACGTTCAAGCTCGGACCGTACGCGTTCTGAATGCTGCATCAACAATTTTTTCCATGCTGCATCGCCAAGACGAGCTGCCATTGCCGTGGAGCCGACAATATCCGTAACCATAAGCGTCGCCAGAACGCGTTCTCCAATTGCCATGGGCCTGGCAAAGTCTTTTGCTCCTCGGAATTCGATGGTCACGCACGCTTCGTCCCCTACAACAAAAGCATCATGGCCAGGCGGCACGTCAAATGCCTCGCCCGGGCCGATGGTTCGTTCTGCGCCGCTGTCAGTGACAATACGATACCTGCCTGAAAGAACGATACCCTGGTGGTGAAATTGACAACTCGGAGTTCCCACGACCGGCTTCACATCAGTGGACCAACGCCACGAAGGCTGGTACACGTACCGTCCCACGTATGTCTCCCCCAGCACAACAACCTGGCCGCTCATGTTGGGCGCTGAAACAGTTTCGTCCGGCTCGTCGAAGCGTTTTGAGAGGAGTTCGCTCATCGATTCAGTCCTTTGAATGTGGGAATGATGACATTCTATGTGGTCCGTGGTTGAAGTTCTTCTGAACCTGATGGATCAATGGAAAAGGCAATAGTTGTTCCATGTTCTCAATTAATACGGCAAATCGTCCGGCCCCACGCCTACATGATCTGGCTCAGGGTCCACCTCAAACTGCACACACTCGATTTCATGTTTATCCGACAAAAGAGCCTTGATCACTCGATGCATTCCATCCATAACCGCCCCATTTGATGACAATATAATGGGAAATGACAAGTCTGCTTCTTCGATGAATCTGATATGGGTGAGGATCCCGCGCCACGTCGGCGATGCGTCCCACACAAGATCGAGTTCTTTTAGAGAATGTACAGGGATCTTCTTGCGCGGGAACGTTCTTGAAAGCTGAACTAAACGGTCCACGTCCCAGGCCAGAAGCCCACGACTGGACGGAAGGAAATAATATTGTTTTCGCAATGCAGTGAAGTTTGTTGTACAGGAGATCAAGAAATGGTGCTCGAGGGAGATCTCGAAAAATTTCTGACATATTCGGGCGAATCAATGCCTGATCTCATACGCTCATCGGGGACGGGCTCTAAAGGCTGAAGTTGCAGCGGCAGAACGCCCGCCCAGATCGAAAGATCGTAATCATGTTCGTCGTCAATTGGCGGTCCTGCTCGTACCTTGGCCGACCCGGTTTCGATGTCGACTGCGACGACGGATGTGGCGTCGAGTTCTTTGCGATTTGGCAACCTTGCGTCCTTCCATCGTCCTTTTGCCACGTGTTCGGTGACTGCTTCGAGCGCCGCGAGTTTCTCCTCGTCGGATTCGAGGGCACGGCCTTTGCCGTAAAGAATGGCCGAACGATAATTCATTGAGTGGTTAAACACCGACCTCGCAAACACAATCCCATCGAGCAGCGTGAAACACATGCACAACTGATTCCCAGCCTGGAGATGTTCCAGGAGCCTGCTTGCTGTTGAGCCGTGCAAATAGATGATGTCGTTCGCGCGGCCGAAATTCATGGGAATGACAAACGGCTGCGGGCCCTGCGAAAACCCCACATGACACACAAGGGCTTCGTCCGCGATTTTGTAAATGAGGTCTTTATCGTACGCACCGCGTTGCGGCTTTCTTTTAACCTGGTTTAAGTCGGATTTTACGAATTCAGGCATTCTTTCCTCTCCAGTTTTGTTCTTTCTTTTGGGCACCACAATCACAGCTGACCCCTTTGTTTTCCCCCTTCGGAAGGGGGAAATGAAAAAGGGGTCAGCAAAAAATTTGAGACTTGACTTTGCCCAATGTAAAATTCATTCAAGTGCTTTAAGCCATGCGTGTCATGGGTTATTAAAGCCAGAATGAAACCCCTCCCGCCAGCTCTTGTTCGAAGCTCCTCCCGCGCTCAATGATGTTCTCTCG
>CAYNRS010000003.1:0-15703 GCA_964399565.1 uncultured Ignavibacteriaceae bacterium | reverse complement strand
TCCAGAATCTCATTGCTCGCAGCCTGAGTGAGCAAATACTCACATGGAAGGGAGTTGAGGCAACTGAGAAACTGGCGAATTCTCAGAATACAAAAGTTATTGTGATTGGCGGCGGAAAGAACGGCCTCCCGCTGATGCTGAATACGCAGTAAGGCAGTTCTGGTAAAGCGCCGGTAGGTCGGCCAGCCCCCCTGCCTTCAAAGTCGAACAAGGCGGGGAGGCCGAAGTACCATATTGACGTTGCCAATCACCCAAATCGCAACCGACACAACCAACCCCGGAAACATTGGCTCAACACCGAGAAGATATTGCGGTGTTCCGTCCGAGAGATTCATCTGGCCATAAATCAGACTCGCCGTCGAGACGCTCCACCCTCCAAGCATAGCGGCAAAGGCAGCCCTTGCGGAGATCCGAAGTCTTTCAAAGTAACTTCCTAACACAGGGACAAGCAGGCCGGGAACTATACACGTACCGATCGTGTACCAAATTTTCACGACAGAAGGGATGGCGAGGGCAAGAACAATGGAGAAAGCCGCCGAAATAAGTAATCCAATCTTCGTCCATCGCCGGACGAGTTGTTCCTGATTCTGCGCGAATTTCAGTCTCCCCACTATGTCCTTCCCAACGCTGATTCCGGAAATGAGTGTCAGGCTGCTCAGCGTCGACATGATCGTCGCGAGCATTCCAATATAGAATAACCCCTTTGCTACCGTCGGCAGTGTGAACTCGGCGAGCATCGGGTATGAGAACATCGGCTGGGCAAGGTTGGGCAACGCCGCTCGGGCATAGAGGCCTGTCATACTCGTGAGAAAATCGAAGACAAACCAAAAACCGATGGAAACCAGTATTCCCCGTTGAGCCGTCTTTTCATCTCTTGCCGCGTAACAACGCTGATGAAACGCGGGGTCAACGAGCGTCCAGAGAGCAATGAAGAACCAGACGGTAATGAACTGCCAGCTGTTCCCTCCATGCCACTTGAGATGAAGAGCCGGGAGATTCGATGCTAAGAAATCCAGGCCGCCAAACTTCAGCCATGCAAACGGCAGCATGACAGCAAATCCCAAAAACATCATGACAAACTCAAACGCATTCGCCCAGACATCGGAGCGAAATCCCCCCGCGTACAGATAGCAGACCGTAACAAAGGTGGTCAACGCAACGCTTGTCGCAATGTCAAGGCCAAAAATCAATTGCACAAGCACCCCGAGCATGAGCACATACGCTGCAGGCGTTACGAGAAAGAAAGTGAGCACTCCGCCGGCTATGGCAGTTCGGCGATCGTACGAGTGTTCAAGTTTGTCTGGAATGGTGTACAGGTTTGTTGCTCTGATGCGTTTGGCAAGAACGAGTGCGAACAACAATGCAAAGATGTAATAAGGAACACCGAACACGACCCAGTTGGAGATTCCGTAGTTGTACGAAAATTCCCCGACCCCAAGAATGCCGCCGTACCACGTTGAAACGAGGGTTGCAACGAACATGGGTAACGTCAGAGTTCTTCCTGCGAGGAGGTAGTCATCAGTCGTGGATTTTACTCTTCTCGAAGCTCGAAATCCGATGAAAAGAACTGCGGCAAAATAGGCGAGAATAAGAATCGAATCGAAAATACTAAGTTCAATCCTCTGTTTCATCTCGTCAGCTTCTTTTCCGAGAAGTAAGTCTATAGAGCAACAAATCCCCTCTTCGGACTTTTATTGAAACCCTGCCGGATTTCACCATGTTGCTCGTGCTCTCCCGGAAGCCGAGTTTCAACGATTCATTCCTGAGCTCCCACTTAAGGCCTTTCGTCACAATGCCCTTACAGAGTGAAAGCGGAATCAGCGAAACAACGGTCCCGATAGGCGCATCAAACTCAATCGATTGTCCTATGCCAATGAGTTCTGACTCGTCGTCGATGAATCTGACCATTGCTTTTCTTGAGAACTTTCCCAATGCACTAAGGTTTCCGACGGCGTGATCCAGCCGTTTGCCCGCCCCACCGACAACGAAGATTTCTGCGTATTTCTTCCTTACAGCCCAGGAGAGCGCTTTTTCAAGGTCTGTACTGTTTTGGTCTGCGATTCTCCTTGCCGGGACGCGGCCAAACTTCTTGAGCGTCGCCGACTGAATTGAATCGAGGTCACCAATGATGAGGTGGGGTCGGAAGCCCAGTCGCGCTGCTGCGTTCGCTCCGCCGTCGGCACAGATGAAGAACTCAGCTTTTCCCAAAAGTTGCTTCAGAAGCCGTTTGGACGGCGGCTGACCGTTGGCGAGGATGAGAGCTGTCTTTTTCAAGTTTTCGCGCTCCGCTGAGTTTTGGGAGGCGACCAACCCAGCGACCGAAGCGGCCGCTCCGAATGCCCACGGAGCAACCTGCAAACATCTGTAATATTCGACGAACAATGGACGGAAATGTTTCTCATAACCGCACCGTTATACCAACGATGTAGTTTCGTTCTGCCGCTGGAAAGAACGCATTTGCCTCCCCGGACATTGAGTAAAGACTGTTCATGATGTTTCTGACTTCGCCGCGAAATGTCAGCTGTATGTCTCCTGGAATTGTAATCCCCTGTGAGAATTCTGCATTCAAAACGGTAGATGCGTCGTTCTTGTTTGCCACATTTCTGTAGTTGTCCGTGTAAAATGAACCCACGTACTTTCCTGCTATGGAGGCTGTAAAGTCTTCATCCGAATACGTCAGACGAAGCGAGCCCATGACATCCGGAAACCCGGCAATCGGATTGCCGTCGAGAACTTTGGCTGAAACAGAGGAGTTCCCCGCTGTGTCAGTAAGCAACTCGTAGGAAGTATGGCGAATAAATCGGTTCTGAGAAACAGTCGCGTTGCCTGAGATTCTCAGCATTGTTGCCAATTCATATTCCCCCTCCACTTCAACCCCTGCATGGCGGGTTTTCTCCGCGTTACCCGTCACTGGCTGGCCGAAGATATCGACCTGACCGCTTTTGACAAGCTCATTGGTGAAGTCCATGAAAAAGACGTTGATCTTCAATTGTGCTCTGTGAGATCTGAATGCAGTTCCGATTTCGAAGTCTAATAACCGCTCTGGATGTACGTTGGGTTTTGAAAAATCATATCTCACATTAGCGCCCGCGGTGTCTGCCTGGAATTGCGGAGTTGCGCCAAAATAGCTATCCTCCGCGGCGTAGAGGTTCCGTAGCCGTGGTTCACGCGAAGTGTGGCCAACCGAAACGTACGCATTCCACTCGTCATCGAAATTGTAATTCAAACCAAGGCGGGGGTTCCAAAAATAGTACGGTACGCTGAAAGTGTAATTGAGGTATTTTTCATTCCCTAAACCGTACCTATTGTAGACAAACTGCAGGTCTGCCATGACCGTCGTTTTCTCGTCAACGCGGTACACTTCATGTCCGTACAGCGAGAGAATGTCTTTCTCGCCTTGATATTCATAGAAATGATAATCAGGGTCAAAGTTGGAGGGCAATCCCTCGGCAAATTGAACCTTACCCCAATGTGTCGACCTGTGAATCCGCACCTCTGCGCCGAGTGTCAATTCACCGCTTTCATGTTGAACGCCAACTCGAGGCAGCCATCCCCATTGTCTGTTTGCCACAAATCCCCGGACGATGGCATTTGTAGGATTCTGATTCGCCGGGAAGCCATAAGCCGAACCAATCCTCAGAGTTGAAGTGTCCGCCCACGAGGCATCATAGTCGAAATACCCTTCTCCGATCACGAGGAAAAGTGTGTTGTTCAACTTCGTTCCAGGAGATATGCGCCATTCTTGCAGGAATTCAAGATGCGGCTGTGAAAAGGATTCATGCTCTTGTGGCCGTCTCGGCCCTGTCCAGACAAACGTATTCACGTCTGAATTGCCTGTTAAGTTTTCTCGACGAAGTTTCTTGTCACCGATGGCCGATTTCGGTAACCCATGGTAAATCAACCCATCAGTAAACGGGCCCCCAAAGAAATGAACTCTTGTGGTGACGTTTTCATCGAACCGAACGGCGCCGAGGAAATAGGAATTCAAATCGACCCAACCGCGCTCCCTATATCCCTCCGTGCGAAGTTTTGCCAGTCTGGCATAAAACATATACCTCTCCGCAACAAGCCCCGAATTGCCCGTGGCGGAGAACTTCTTTGTAGAAAGCGGGATTGTTTGTGCCTCGCCATGCTCTTGAAAACCAAACATCGATTCCAGGGTGATGGCTGGCTCCTGCAAAAACGGGTTTGCGATAAGGTTCACGGAACCACCGATGGCGGGTGGGCCGTAGAAAGCGCTCCCCGCACCGCGCTGGACCTGAATGCCCTGCGTGCTCGCAAGCAAATCGGGGAAGTCAATCCAGTAGATATTGTGATCTTCCGGGTCGTTTTGCGGGATACCATTGATCATGACAGACAATCTTCGTTGGTCAAAGCCGCGGAGATTGATGTAATTGTACCCCATGCCGTTTCCATTTTCGGAATAGTAGGTGATGGATGGAAGTTCCGAGAGCAGCACGGGTACATCCTGCACAGAGTATCGCTGTTTTAAGTCCAAGCGCGAAAGATTAGAGAATGTCACGGGCGAAAGCCGTTCAAAAGCCTGAGTTGCTGTGATAATCACCGGTGATAAAGAGTAAACCCTGGCGGTGTCTTCCTGGGCGATTCCTCGCAGGGGAGCACCCAACGAAACCAGAAGAATGACTGTGAGTTTTCGGTTTCTCGTTTTCATTGCTATCATCTCCTCGCACAAAACAAAAAAGCCGTTTTCCGAAGGCGAATCCCGGAAAACGGCTGTAAGGAAAAACCGATTTTCCGTTTTCCTCCGCTGGTATAGTCCAGATCAGGTTCAAGGGTTTGTTCTCAGCCCCGGTCTCGATGGCTTACATCGGATCGGCGGGACACCCCTAACGGAAAAACAATAATATCTGCTGGAAAAGAACTAACGAAATATACGATGACGAAGAACAGATGTCAAGCCCGTGTGGATGTCCAGCGGGCATTTACGCTGTTGAGGTGAAGTTCCTCTTAAGGATTCATCATTTCACAGCGATCGCTTGCATTTCGAACCGGATGCCAAACAGAAGCGGCCCCGATCCAATGAAAGCCCGCGCCGGAAAATCCTTTTCAAAGTAGCTTCGGTAAACCTCATTAAAAGTACGATACAGTTTGAGATCCGGGCTATAGACGGTAACAGAGACGAGGTCATTCATGGACATGTTCGCCAAGGCGAGTATGGCCTTGTAATCTTCCATCAGTAATTTCGCCTCTTCTTTCGGGTCTTCAGGAACTTTCATCGTGGCAACTTCAATTCCGCCACGGCCGGAGATGTAGAGCGTATTCCCGACAAGGACCGCATCGTTTATTGGAAGGTCCATGGACTTCGTTTGCGGCAGGTTAAACGTCCGGCGTTCGGTTCTGGAATCCTGGGCTATGCACAATGAAACCAGTATGGGAATGAATGCAATCATGAGCACGATTTTACGAATGTTCATATCTTCTCCGATGTCTGTGAGATCAGTAATTGGACAATGGACAATTGCTCAGCACCAAAGTGAACGCCATTTTACCTAACTTCGCTGATACTGTTATTGACTCTGCAATTGCTCCTGAACTCTTTTGTACTCTCTTTCCCGTCGCCTGCATGACTCTATTTCTGCGAGATAATCATTGTCTGCATACAGCTCGAAAGCTTTGTGCAAAGCTGCAACAGCTTCTTCAAACCGCGCGCTGAACTCATAGGCAACGCCAAGATTGTAAAATGCTTTGTGCCGGCTTTCGTGTCCCGCATACTTGTCGGTTGCAGATTTGAAGAGCTCAATTGCACGCTCCCATTCACGGATTTTTGCATAGGAAACACCGGACTCCAGCTCAGGCAACTCGGAATCCGTCAACATTCTCACATGGACGTTTTCCCAATGCGGTGCTACACGGTTTACGAATTGACGGACAACGGTTCTGCGTGCCGAACGCAGCAAATCCTCGTCATCGATCCGGGGAGGGCGGCCATCCACGGCGCTCGTTTGACCCAATGCGTCATGCGTAATGTCCTTTGCATAGATAAACCGGCCTGTGGTTAGATCCGTTATGCGAAAATGAATCATCACTCTTGCTTTGCCTTCACGCGTGTGCCGCACGTGCGTTTTGCCCTCTTTGTCTTTATAGGGATCACCTTGTAAGACCTGTTCGTTATACCTGTGGTCCGCCACACGGGCAAAAATAAGAGCTGCCGCACCGATGAGGTTGCCTAATTGCAATGCAGTTTTCTCATCGATGAGCTCCGACATCGAAAGCCTGTACTCACGAATGATCCTGTCAAGATTCGAGCGGTCGAGAACTTCAAAAGCATCCGTTTCGATCAATTGTCCAATCAGATCATCCTCCACATCCCGAGCCGCCTCGCCAGAAACACGTCCCACGGCAATTTTTTTGAGATTTCCCAGGTTTATCTCAGCGGGCCTCATCACAGGCACTACGATTGTCGTTGTTCCGCACTGGGAGAACAACGCAATGAGGAGAAAAACCGCGGTTGACTTCAATGGCGTGGCTTTCATGAGCTCCTCCGAATGGACTTACATGAGTTCTTCCAAATGCTTTTCAACGCTGTGGGCGAGAGCTTCAAGGTTGTACCCACCCTCCAGAACAGAGACGATTCTGCCGCCGCAATATTTTTCCGCTACATCCATGGCCATTTTTGTCAATTCTCCGAATGATCCATCGGTAAGATTGATATTTGCAAGAGGGTCGTCCTTGTGTGCGTCGAAACCCGACGAGATAATTAATAATTCGGGACGAAATTTCTGAAGGGCCGGAATGATCCTTTCCCGAAAAGCCGCAAAATACTCTTTTTCCGTGCTTCCCGCCTTCATGGGACAATTTAGGGTGAATCCGTGACCTTTTCCTTCCCCCGTTTCGTTCGCAGCGCCGGTGCCAGGGTAGAAAGGATATTGGTGCAGGCTGATGTAGAAGACACTCGGATCTTCGTAGAAAATCTCTTGTGTACCGTTCCCATGATGAACATCCCAGTCCAAAATCGCCACTCGGTGAAGACCGTGTTTCTGCTGTGCGTATCGCGCCCCAACCGCAACGTTGTTAAACAAACAGAAGCCCATGACTGTCGCTGTTTCAGCATGATGCCCCGGAGGGCGAACCGCACAGAATGCCCGGCTGATTTTTTCTGTAAGAACATCGTCCACGGCTTGCATCACCGCTCCCGCTGCCAGAAGTGCAACGTCGTATGATTCTCTGCATACATGTGTGTCGCCCGCGTCCAGGATGGTTTCACCGGCAGAACATCTTTTTTCAATCATGTTGATGTAAACTTCGGGATGCACCTTCGCAACCCATTCTTTTGCGCCTGGCGTCGGCCTCAAATGATCGAGTGAATGCCACAGATCAACCTGGAGGAGATAATTTGTCAGATATCGTAATCGATCGGGCCTCTCCGCGTGGCCATAACCCGTGTCATGTTTGAGATAATCAGGATGATAGTAGAAGCCGACCTTTGTCATAGGCGGACAATCTACCAACATTTTTTGAATATTGCCCTTTCGTTTCTATATTCGATCCGTGAGCACAGAGCGCTTGGAGGAAGCTTTTCGTGATTTTATCACAGGTCGCAGCGTGAATCGTGCAAAACTCGAACTGGTTCACGAAGGCAAGCCCGTTGCTGACAAGTTCATTCAAGAACTTCAACGGCTGCAGTTTCATCCCACCACAGTTGCCGAGGTTCCTGTCGAGCCGGGTGAACGAGTGCCCGCCTTCCATCTCAGGGAATCGATCGTGTTTTTCGGCTGGGTGTTCTGGGAAAAATTCAGCACCAAGAAACTGCGGAAGCTCTGGGGTTCGGTGGTGCGGAATCCGAAAGGAGATTGGCTCATTCAGATCCCGCCGAACAAGCCGACAACCATCTATGCTAACGTCCGGCTGAAGAATCAGATGGATATCGACCATCCGGTGTGATGAAGCTTACGAAGCCTTGTGAAATTCATTATATCACGATAGAACTTCGGAAGTCCCTGACTGACTATGTTGATAGATCTTCTCCATTCTCTCGTAAAACGGCGTTTTTCCCGTCTGGGAATTTGTTCGAAAATTCTCGAAAGCGAACAGTGTACAATTCACTATTACGAGAGCGGGCGTGAGCAGCCAAGAACGCTCGTCCTTCTTCATGGACTGGGCACTTCTTCCAGTACCTGGGTCAACATACTTCCCCGCCTCGTCAAGACTTTCCACATCATTGCCATCGACTTGCCAGGATTTGGTACGTCGTTTCTCAAGGACGGTCAAGCCTATGCGGGCTTGAATAAGATGAGCGATATTCTTGTCGAAACATTGCCCGCAATCGCCTCGAAGCCGTTTACACTCGTTGGCCACTCTCTGGGGGGTTGGCTTGCCATGGATTATGCTCTTCGCTCTCCTGTGTTTGTCCAACAAATCATTCTCATCAACACTGCGGGCATTCACTACGACGGAATTGAAGAACAACGGCGCTTATTCGAGATAACCAACCTCGGTTCTCTCTATCTTCTTCTGAACAGGCTCTGGTTACAGTATCCCTGGTACTTCAAACCTTTTGCACCTGCTATTCTCAGCGATCTGAAGAAAAGAAAAGTCGCCGAATTTGTCAGGTCAATTGAACAAAAGGATTTCCTCAATGACCGACTGGGTTCTTTAAAACCGCCGGTTCATCTCATCTGGGGCAGCGATGACGCGGTGATCTCCGCGGAGACTGTTCAAATTCTTAATGCTGCGTTACCAGGGCTGAGCGTGAGGTACATTGAACGGTGTGGACACGTTCCGCAGTTGGAACGGCCGGGTGAACTGATAAGAATCCTTGATGAAATACTCTTGTGAGTGAACTGAGGCGGGCTGAGAGCTTTAGTTGATGGGGATAACGATCTCCACGTCGAGTAATGCCAGAAATCGTATTGCATACCATGCTTGAACTTCGATTTGTTCATGGAGGATCTGCTCTATCTCTTCCAGCTCTTCCTTCCTGATTTGCTTGAAGATGTATTTTCTTGCCATTGCGAGCCTCCTTTTACCATATATACAACGAAAGAGACACTTGTGAGTGTACGTTGTGTCACGAATCTCCAAAAAACAGCAAACCCCCGGCGTTCTGCCAGGGGTTTGTCTAAATCTGATACAATGATTCTGTGCGTCAGTTCACAATATACGGTATTCCCCAGAGCTGCGATGAGAAGGTTGCCGCGTCGTCGAAGATTGAACTTCGAGTCAATGCACCGACAAAGAAATGGTGCCTTCCAATCACCACCCCCGTCCACGATTTCTCATACACCCTTGCGTACGACGAGCCGTTCTGAGTCTGGGATACCATAGTCATGCGTACACTGAGAGGTTTGAACATCCCTGAACCCATTGCAAAATACGGACGATGGAGCGTCACAATATCCGTATCCGGGTCCGCACTCGTGACGGTGACTTGAACGGAAATATTCTGCAGGAAATTCGATGGTAACTCTGGAACCTCCCGGCCTCCGAACTTTCCAAGCTTCAGCCAATAATTCAGGGGATCGTCAATCGTCAGTGTATCCGTCCCCACAATCGCACGCACCTGATTGATCGTTACCAGAGACCCCTCCGTGCCGCCTTTCACGGCTGAAACCTCGCGGTGGTACCACCGACGACCTATGGAAAGCGGGTTTTTGTAGAACTTGACTTTTCTCGTGAGGACTTCTGTGAAGGGCTTGTTCACCGTCGTGACAGTAGTATCCGAAAGTGAGTATTTTGCCCGGATGACGACAGTTCCGCTGAGCGTTGTCGTGATTGTGGCTAATACAGTCGTATCGTTCAACTGTTCAAACGTTACGTAGCGGATGACCTGCGTAATTTTCCTGCCCCACGCCCTAGGCTAAATCGGCGTTTCGGTTTTGCCCATTGTCATCCCGGCGCCGTCGTCATTAAGCGAGTTTGCGTCGCTCGTAAACAACGGGTCGCTTTCAATGCTCTGCGCGATTTCCTGTTTCTCGCTCTCCGTTAACCCTGCTTCGGGACCGTTCAGCGATTTTTGACACCCGGAAATAAGCAGCGCTAGCACGAGCGATGCCGTACCGAGTTTTAAAAGAAGACGTTTGCTCATGACTTCCCTCCTTGTTAGTTTCCCTGTGAAAATGATGTCATCATTACAAATGTAACAGTTGGACAATCATTTTTCCACGCGGTTTAACAAGAGTTGGTGAATTTTTACTTCATTTCGTGAGCAGAAGCACGTTTTTGGGCCGTTTCTTAATTTCTTTTAAGAAAAACATCCCAGTCTGTTTTGTACCACGCTGGTTGTCAGCGGCTTGAACCTTTGTCCGCCGGATATCGCTGTAACATCCCATCTTCTTTCATGAGTTTTTCGATTTCCTCGATTTCCATCGGGATGAAATCCGAAGCTACTTCTTTTCCGTTCTGTGTGATGATGATCAGATCCTCCAGCCGGATGTTGATGTTCTCCTCGCGAACGACGAGCGATGGTTCAATGGTAAACACCATTCCGGGTTTGAGCGGTCCGGCGTGAAAGCCGACATCATGCGTAGCCATGCCTGTCCAGTGTCCAAGTGTAGTGTATGCATTGGCGGCGCCGCTCTTGTAGTTTGCAACAAAACGTGTCGCGGCTTCCTGGTATAATGGCTTGGAGAATCTTGACCGAGCGAGAATTTTCTCCATTTCACTGGCAACTTCCTGTTTGATTGCTTGAGCTGTTACGCCTGTGCGAATGGCATTCAAAATCGCCTTGTAACAGGCAAGATAGAAGGAGTACAATTCCCGCTGCGAGGAAGAGAATTTGCCGTTCACCGGCCACACTCTCGTTACATCGCTCATGTAGTAACCGACGTCGGGCGCAAAATCAAACAGCAACATGTCGCCGTCTTTCATCATTCGTTTCCCCGCGTTATAATGGCCTATCAAGGAATTCGGCCCCGATGCGATTAACGAGTAGTATGCCTCGCCCTGCGCCCCGTTCCTGTAAAAAACGTACTTTGCCATCGCATCCAGCTCATGCTCCATAACGCCGGGTGCGGTCGAGCGCATGCCTTCAATGAGTGCGAGGCCTCCAAGCCGCGTCGCCTTGCGGATCAATTGAAGTTCGCGCTCACTTTTGATGAGTCGCAAATCGTCCAGGATGGGAGAGAGGTCCTTAAGCTCGAACATTGGGAATCGTTCTTTCACAAGATTTACAAAATGGCTTTCCCGTGAAGTACGGCCGTCAAAGGGGTCTGAGGCAACATCGGCGTTGTAGCGCAACGCCAAATCGCGACTCATTGCAAACCCTTCTCCCGGCTGGAGCGGCGCATAGATTGTTCGAATGCTTGCTGAACGGGCGGCGCCGACCAGGTGTTCCGCCAGGAGGTCGCTGGCAGCAACGTTCTCAATGCCCGCGAGTTTTTGAACGAGCTCAACATCCTCGGCCGAAAGGAGCTTGCCTTCAGAGCGCTCGCGTCTTTCATTCCTGTGAGGCAGGTAGATCGTCGCTTGTTTCCGTGAACCGTCCAACAAAAGGTAGGCATGCGGAACTTCAACGCCGCAGACATAGTAAAACTCGTTAAACTGACGGAACCTCACATAGCCTTGGGGGCTCGGCGCACCCTGCAGCAGCGCGAGCGCGTTGGGGCCGATCGCTTCATAGATGCGTGCACGACGTTGTGCAAATTCTTCCGGCGGAAAAACCGATGTAAACAGTGGGATGTCCTGCCCTGAAGCAATACTGCTCAAAGCGACGAGAACTGCGGCGAGAGCCTTCATGCTTTTTCTCCTTGCGTTGTGGCTTGTGTCTGAGGGTGGAGCTGCAATTCTTCGATGCGATCCTGAAGTTTCTTGATGAGCTTCCGCTGTTCAACCAAAATCGACATCACGATGCTTTCAAACGGGATTGTGCGCATGGCATAGAAGTTTTCTGCCAGATGCAGTTTCGCAGCGCGAAAGATTTCGTCGAACAATTCCTGGTCCGCCTTACGCAACCCGCGCCGAAATTTCGACCACCCGGCAAGCTCCGAATCAATGATGTTCGTGAATGTTGGTACTGTTCTTCCCATGGTTTACTCCAATTGGACTTTTTCCTTTTTCCAAAAAAGTCCCTTCTGCAGTGTTGGAGCGTGCGTAAGAGAGAGGGGACACGTTCCTTGCCGATTCCAGGCAAGGGGTGCGTGTTTTTTTGATTTTTTCCTCCAGCATCCGTGGCTTTCCCTCTTCATTCAGCTCCAACCGGTACACGCTGTCCACGCTCTGTTGAAGCGTCGTGAACAGCTGATTTCTCTCTTCGGGCAGGACGTTGAGCTCCAAGCAAGTCAGCAGGAGTGAAATTCCGGAGTGTTTCATGCGCTCAAACGATGCCAGCACTCGCGTGAGAATCTGCTGCACTTCGCGCAGGGGCGCCTGCTCATCATAAAACGTATCCAGCAGACCGAAGACCATCGCTGTCGATGAGTGAATGGACCCGAGAAACGCCGGTAACCGGCCGGCAACTGCCTGTTCCATTTGATAGCAGGTGAACCCGCGAGAAACAAACGCGTGCCGGAGAAACGCTTGCGGATCAAGGCCGCGTTCACGCGCAAACCTCGTCAGTAGGTGCACATCGAATCGGTTGCAGCCGTCGACGACGGCAATGGAATTTCCCTCGCTGATGGCATGCGCTGCCAGCGTCAGCGACAACGGAAATATCGATTTATCACCGTACAGCAGGATCGTTTTGCCGGGTGGGGTGATAAAGGTGTGTGCAAGGGACTGCGATGTGACGAGGGCGGTATTTGTTTCAATTTGCTGGGATTGGGGCAAATCGTCATGTAGGGGCGCGACATGCCTGCCCGCCGATGCCCTAATTGCGGGTCGTGCCCCTACATGGATGCCCTGTTCGATTTGCCCGGCCCCTGTAGTGCGCATACAACGTCACAGGTTTTTAATCACCTTCACCACCCGCCAGACGAACACAACGTCGCGTTTCCGCACGACCATCGGCTCGTATTCCGGGTTCAGTGGAATGAGCTGCACAAACTCGGTTTCTATCTTGACGCGCTTGACGGTATCCTCGTCCCCCACACGCACAACGCAGATATCGCCGCTTTTACCCTCGAGTTTCGGGCTCACAACAATGATATCGCCGTCCTCGATACGCGGGGCCATGCTGTTGCCCTTGACTTCCAGCGCAAACGCGTTCGGGTCGTTCACATCGTCCACCGTAATGTATTTCTCGACGTAATCCGGATGGAAAATGAATTTCGGCGCGCCGCCGGGCACGGAAGAAAGAAGAGGCAGGGAGATCAGCTTGAGCTTTTTATACTGGTTGACCGGCAGCGGCAACACTTTGGACTCCGGCATATATGTTTTTGCATACTGTTGTCCTTGTCCCGTGAGCAGCCAGTGTGGTGAAACGCCGGTTGCTTTGGCAAGTCGCATAAGATAATGGCTGTCGGGTACCTGCTCATCCTGCTCCCAGCGCTGCAAGGTTCGTGTTGCGATGTCCAGCTTGGCCGCCAGTTTTGCCTGGTCCAGTCCCTTTGTCAGCCGCGCTTCACGGATTCGTTGTGCTAGGTTTTTCATATGACCTTCCGAAGGTTTTCTCGTTTTTTACCCTGACCTTCGGAAGGTTTTCTCGCCCATCCAAAGGTCTCGTAAAGCCTCTTACAGATCGTCTGCCCCAAAAAGAGTTGATACGGTGTAGACGGTATTCTTTTTGAGCTTTTTTGTCGTTTTGTGTAAACCCGCCAGACAGGAATCAATTTCAAACCCTTTGAGTTTACGGTAGGAGAAAATTCTGACCGTGATTTTGTTTTTCATGTCTGTGACAACTGTTTCAATCTTGGGCGGTAGCATGGTTTTCTCCTGAGCGGTTATTTCGTGGCTCTCTGAAATTCACTAGAGAGTAAGGACCAAAGGCTCCTTTAATACTTTTTGCCGGATTTTCGGCCTGGGCATTTCGTCATAAGTTCTTCCATCTAAAACCCTTCCAGCGGCCTTCTTATTTGTGCCTCCCCACTGCTTAAAAAAGAAGGGGACAGTCATTTCTCGGCACCGTTTTCGAATTTGCCGGACCCAGTCTGGTTCCATTTTCCGGGCTCCCGGTCCTGACTCCCCGCCAACAATGACCCAGTCAATAGAGCGTAGTGGCAACCGCGGTATGGGGGCAAGAAGAGGTTCTACTGACAGGAATCTCACGGCTGCCGGCACCTTTGCAAGGTCATGAATCCGATAGGTATAGTCCGGCGATTCCACGCTGACACCCATCCACACATTTTGTGGCCATGGCAAGATTTGACCAAGCGCTGCAACTCGTTCTGATCTTTTGGTTAGAATCTGAAACGTGTGCCAGTGTGCCTTGACCATTGTATTGAAGATTTTTGCGATGAAATCGTTGGGGATATTTTTGTGGAAGAGATCGCTCATTGAGTTAACAAAAATAACTTTCGGAGTCTTCCAGCTCAACGGCAACTCCACCAGGTCTTCTTGCAGTGTTACTTTGAAACCGTTGCGATAACGATACGAACCCATTGCTTGCAAGCGTTCAGCGAGTCTCTCGGCGTAGCAGTGTTTACAGCCCGGGCTGACCTTGTTACAGCCTGTTACTGGATTCCAGGTTGCTTCGGTCCATTCGATCGAAGATTGCTGAGCCATGCTGGTTATTCTAGAAGTCGAAAGTTTGTTGATCGGTACTATATTTCAGACATTCATCCCAAAATTGATAACCCTTCTCATGTCGAGAAAAGAATGCCAGATGGTAAAGTGGAAGGCTTTCATCACGCGTAGTAACGTGTTTTGTGTTTGCCCTGTGATGTTTCTTATACTTCAGTTTAAGCATCTGTTCCTCAAACTGCATTGCTAAAAATCTTTGAAAGCTGTTATCGACCTGCATGAATTCTTTCCATTTCTCCCGCCAATTTGAAACGTCTGGAAAGTTGTCGACTTTCTTATTAGACGTTCTGTAATAATTTAAGATGTTCCTTCTTGCGTCCATATCAAGAGCTGACAGAACAAGAAAATCGACAAACCGTTCTGAGAATTTTCTGATCGTTGCAAATTGTAGATTCAAGGAGAATGGATCTACAAAGCAAAATGATAGAACGGTCTCATGCGTAGAGGGTGATGGTATAGCTTTGATAATTTCCAACTGCTTATTATTACAGTCACCGTCGATGAATTTTACGTCAAGGTGAGCGAAGTTTGTGTTAACGCGGGTTTTCAACGCCGACATGTTTTCCAGATTTTCCTCACAAAAAATATACTTATCGAAAGGATGTTGTACTGAAAGGGCAATTAAAGGAGATCCCATAAGATACTTGCTGGTTTCTCGAACTCTTGTGCAACCGGGGCCGGCGTACAAATCAATGTACACCCTCTTGTCCCATCTCTTCATCATTCCCTTGGAAAACAAGTGCATGTACATCGAAAGAAGTCGATACTTTTCTTCAACCCAAGGCCCCGCGTCAAGCATGTGCAACCCGTCATTTTGCCATAGCAGACTTTCTTTCATATGTAAAGCATACGACATTTTTGTCGTATTGTCAAGAGAACAGTTGACAATTTTGGCGTTGGCTTTCACGATGAAATTACAGAGGGATCCGATTCGCCTATCTCACATACATTTGTACTGAAACAACAAGCAGGATCACCGCAAAAACCCACGCCAGCACGTTGCCTTTTACTCTGCGATTGATTTGAACGCCGAGGAAGGAGCCGCACAACACGCCCAGTGCGGCCGATGAAGCAATGAGAGGATTCAGGTGGCCGTGCGAAAAGTAGATGAACGCGCTCGCCGCCGCCG
>CAYNRS010000002.1:0-19122 GCA_964399565.1 uncultured Ignavibacteriaceae bacterium | reverse complement strand
ATGGAAAAAATCATCCTTGAGGTTCGCCGAAAGCGCGCCGTCAACCGCAGGGCTTAGGTTTTCCTGTATTTCAATACAATTCAAAGCCTGATCCTACTAATCATGTGCAATAAGTCCACGCTGTTTGGCGTATTCGAAAAGCTTCGTTTGCAGAAGTTTCCTGCCCCGATGCAATCTCGACCGGACAGTTCCTATGGGTCGGTCAATGAACTCGGCAATTTCCTCGTATGGTAATCCCTCGATGTCGCAGAGAATAACGACCGTTCGAAAATCCTCAGGAAGGCTTTTAAGAGCGTTCGTCACTTCGTCTCCAAGCAAGCCGCCAAAGAGTTTTTCCTGAAGGTCGTTTGTGTCTGTCGAGTCGGCGCGGATGGAATCGTAAAAATTCTCCACGTCCGCGTAATCCACCGTATCGGGTTCGCGCGTTTCCTTCCGGTAGCGGTTGATGTAGGAATTCTTCATGATCCGGAAGAGCCATGCGCGGATATTCGTACCTTTTTCATATTTGTCCCAGAATCGGTACGCCTTCAGGTACGTTTCCTGCAGCAAATCCCTGGCGTCATCATCGTTACCGGTTGTCCGGAGTGCGAAGTTATAAAGAACATCCATATGTGGAAGTGCTTCTGCCTCAAACTCGCTTTGTTTCAGCTTTGTCGTTTGTGACAGAGCCGCCAATGGAATAGGTATCATAATCGCTTCGGAAATCTCTTCCCGCAGTACGTAGCTGGAACTGCCGGCGCAGGAAGCGGGATTGAAGCGACCTGCACTATTAACGCTGCTTGATAGCAACGAGTTCCAGCGCCCCGCAGAACCACTGCCTCATAAACGAAAAGACCGGGTTTATGTCCGGTTTCGAATGGCGAGCAGATGCGAAAGACTGAGGAGAAACTACAAAAAAACCCCGACCAGCGCAAATAGTGAAAGCGTTTCCTATTCTTGGATGATCAGCCGATGAATTTCCTTATAGGGAATCGATGCCTCCAGGCGGATCTGTTTCTCGTCGAGCCTCCGCCCCGAAGCATCGATTTCTTCGAACGCAACATACGTACTCAGGTCGCCTATATCGACAACCTCCGCCTTCAACTGGATCTCCTTCGAAGAATCCACCACCTCTTCAAGATTCAACCCGACATCGACGCGTATCCCGGAAACGGTCGGATGAGCTTTGAGTGTCCCGTTACGAATGATAATATCGTACAGGTTTTTGGTATTGAATGGGAGGTTCTCATACAAAGCAACGTCGGCCTTCTCGAATGATTTATCCGCAATTGCCCCGAGCGCTGAGAGAAGAGCCACGTAGTTTATTTTTCTAAGAAACATCTTGTCGCGATCATTCGGCCAGCCGCCGGACTCAATCAGTATGGTACTTGTCCCCCAGCGCTGGATGTTATCTCCAAAAGCCCGCGGTTCGAAGGTATCGTCGTATTTTGCAACATGTCCCTGGATGAAATGATTGAGATTGTCGGCCACAAAGGCTGCAACTTTCTTCGCCCGCAATCGAACGGGACTATCACCACGCGACTGGTCCGTTGACGGGGCCAGGAGCGCAATTGCAGTCACTTTTCTGGAATCTCCGACCGTGTATCTTGGATCCTGGTCGTGCAAGTTGAAGCCAAAGTCAGGGTTGTATTTTTGTTGAACTTCTTTCAGACAGCGCGCTTCCGGAGTTTCCAGCCGAAGGGCATCGCGGTTCATATCGACAAGGTGGATGGTTCGGCGCTGGAATTGCTCCGCCCCGTCAGGGTTCAACATGGGGATAATGAGCAACGTTAGATTCTCGCGGATGGATCTCTTCGTGGTCTGAGAAAGGTTTTTCGACAAGAAGCTGAAAATATCGAGAAGGGCCATGGTCGCTGTGGGCTCATCACCATGCATCTGTGACCACAGGAGCACTTTTGTGGGGCCATCGCCGACCATGTACATCGTGATGATTCGTCCCTCCGCCGATTTGCCAACGTCGGTTTTCTTCACATCACCGCTTTCTTCGAATGGCTTCAGCCAGCGAAGCATTTCCGCCTGAGTAAACCGTCGTGAAGTGATTTCCCGGATTTTGTGCTGTTCGTAAGTATCGAAAAGCTCTTGAATATTCTGAGCTTGAAGTGACATGGAGAGGCCCCAGAGTAGTAGGAATGAGTATCGAATTCTCATAGTACTATTTACACGAAAAATCCGTCGAAAATCAACTCATTGCGTGCCACCACATTCGGGAGCACGATGTTGACATTCAAGGGGTCATTCTTTATATTGGCGTCGAGTTTTCCGCACGCGCGGACGTAATCCGTTTGAATACTCAACCTTAAGGAGAATTTCTATGTCTGACATTTCGCTCGACGCGCTCGGCATGGTAGAGACTAAAGGCCTCGTTGGGTCCATCGAGGCGGCCGATGCCATGGTGAAGGCTGCGAAAGTCACTCTTATCGGCAAAGAGCAAATCGGCGGGGGCTACGTCACGGTCATGGTTCGGGGTGACGTGGGAGCAGTCAAAGCTGCAACAGACGCCGGAGCTGCGGCGGCTCAACGTGTCGGCGAATTAGTATCAGTCCATGTGATCCCGCGTCCCCACAGCGACGTGGAAATGATTCTCCCCAAACGTCCCGCTCAAAAGTAAATCTCAAACTTTCCGAAGGCCTTATGAGCCAGCTCATGACCTTCGGAAGGCTTACTTGGCATCCTCCTTTATGATCGACTACGCGCTCGGTCTTGTTGAAACCAAAGGTCTCGTTGGAGCAATCGAAGCTGCGGACGCAATGGTGAAGACCGCGAATGTTGTTCTTGTGGGAAAAGAGCGTACGGATCCCGCCATGATAACAGTGAAAGTCGTTGGAGACACCGCTGCGGTCCGCTCAGCCGTCGAGGCGGGAGCAGCGGCAGCGCAGAAGGTCAGCCAGTTGATTTCCAAGCATGTTATCCCGCGTCCTGCTGAAGGAATAGAAGAGTTGTTGTACGCAAAGAGCTCAAGAACGAGGGAACAAGTGGAACAACTTTTGGCAACGGGAGACTCAGAGCTTGACCAGGAAATTGAGGAAAGCGATGCTGAGCCAGAGGAGGAGTATTCAGCCCCCCAGGGACTCAACCCAGAGGAGCAGAAATATTTCGACAAGCTTGATGCAATGACCGTCCATGAGTTGCGGCGCTTTGCGAGGGGACTGGAAGGGCTGTCTATCTACGGTCGAGAGATTTCCAAAGCTAATAAAAAGAGGCTTATCGAAGAGCTGATGAAGGAGAAATTTAAAAGGTAGCAGCAACAAGCCGCGGAAAAAGGGAAGGGCAACCAACGTGGTTGCCCTTCTTGCTTTTAGGAGCTTCTCGCGTTCCGGGGTTCAAGAACTCATTTTGGTGGTTGATTCCTTCAAAAAGGCTGTAGATTCTGGATTCTTTCGTTCCGTTCAAAATCATACAGTGTCAGACGTCGCAAGCGGTGGTATGAGGCCCAAAAATCCCAGAGAGTCTGAATCCGAGTTCTATGAGCTGAGTCCTTCTCGTTCTGCGCAAGAAATAAGTTTGTAACATCGATCTTCCCGATGAGGTAACGGTCTTTCGCCACTTCGAAACGGCGCTGCGCAATAGTATCTGCCTTGGCAGAAATACCAACCTGTTTCTCAAGTTGTCGCAGATTCATCACAAGATGGATGACCTCGTCTTCGATAGTGTTGGTGCGAATCGTACTCGCGGACTCAATGCGTAGTTGTTCGGAAAGCGCTGATTCTATCCTTGCCGTTCCCCCGCCCCATTGAATCAGCGGAATCTCAAATGAAACGCTCAATTGTTGCTGGTCCAGCAGGTTCTGGTATGATAGCGGAATTGTCTCTGAACGTTGGTTCAAGCCCGCATTTGCGGTCAATGTCGCGGAGAATGAATTCGTCAACTTTGCCTCAGTGAGATTGCGCTCAGCGGTAAGGGTTTGGAGCGACATTTCGGCATAGTCGCTCCTGTTCTTCTTAGCCTGTGCCACCGCAACAACCGGGTCGAGGTTCAACAAGCGAACCGAGCCAGGAGGAACGAGGTCCAGGATTGTTTCTTTCGAGATCCCCACGAGAAACGCGAGCGTTCTCATCGCGCGCGCTGTCGCAATGTCCGCGCTGGAAAGCTGAGTTTTGGCATTCAAAAGAGCCAGCTCACCCTGAAGCAAATCGTTTTCGGCTATTTTTCCCACATTGTACCGACCGACGGAAATATTATAAAGAGTATCGTTGATCATCACGTTGTTGCGCGCATTCTTCTGACTCATCTGGGCAAGGTACGTTTCGAAAAATCGGTTTGTCACCTCAATGGATATATCCTCCAGGACTTCCTGCCACTGTTTTTCGGCTATGCTCAGGCGCAACTCTTGATCCCTCGAATCCCATTCGAACCGGTTAAGCTGAAAGATCGGCTGGCGGTAGGTAACTGAAAGAGGCGTGGAGCGGTAGAATTTCGTTCTGGTCTCCAGAAGGTCAATGCGGTTGAGAGCGGAGGAAACAGAAACTTCACCGCCGGTAAAGGGCAGTTGTTGACTGAGGGAGAGGCTCAACGTGGAGCTCGCCTGGCTTTGAGGAACGAAGATCACGGTACCGTCAGGCTGAATAATGGAGGAGATAGATCGGAAATAGCCGGGAGCTTGTCCCTGCAGTCTCAATTGAGGATACAATGTCGAAGAGAAAGCCTCGTACGAATAGAAAGTTGTCCTGTACGACTCACGCGCCGATACAATGGCCGGGCCTTTGTCCAACGCCATTCGAATGCATTGGTCGAGAGTGACCGTGAGCGTGTCGCCCAGTGAAAACGAAATGTGTGGCACTGCGAGATACGATATCCCCAGAAAGAACAATCGCGCATGCAGCTTATTCATAGCGGAGAGCAACAATTGGGTCCTGATCGGCAGCCCGTTTGGCGGGAAGAATCCCGAAGAGAACTCCGACGGTTATCGAAATAACAAAGGAGAGAATCACCGAACCCACCGTCATGATGGAGAGAATTCCTGCAAACCGTTCAATGCCAAGGCTGAGCCCGGCTCCGACGAGAACACCAACACATCCCCCGGTAACGCTGATCGCCACCGCCTCACTCAGGAACTGAAGCACAATGTCTTTTTGAGTTGCTCCAAGAGACCGTCTGATGCCGATTTCTTTCGTTCGCTCGAGGACGGATGCGAGCATGATGTTCATAATGCCAATTCCCCCAACAAGCAGTGAAATTGAAGCGATCGCCCCGAGCACGACGTTGAAAATCTGTCTGGTTCGCTGCTCCTGCCGAAGGAGCTCTTCCGGGATTGTGACCTGGTAGTCCACGACGCCATTATGCCTGCGCTGGAGCATACGTGTCAAAACCTCGGAAACTGATGGAACAAACCGGCTTTCCGAGACGCGTGCGACAAGGCGGTCCAGTTGGTGATAATTCTTTGGCTTCTTGTCCTCCGCGTTGTCGCCGCCGGATTGCGCAGAGCGTGAAGCCTGTTGAATGTCCTGTCGCGTCACAAGAGTGCGGTACTTGTATCGAAGCAAAAGTGTTGTTACAGGCGTATATACATCCATGTTGTAGTCACGGAGCCCGAGGTGCTGGATGTTCTGTTTCGAGATTTTTCTTTCTTCGAGCACGCCGATGACGGTGAGCCAGAGGTTTCCGCATTTAATCTCCCGACCGATTGGCTCTTCGCGGGCGAAGAACTTTGTCCGAATGCCGTAACCGATAATGCAGACCGGAGCGGAGTGAAGGATGTGGAGCGCTGTGAAGCCGGAGCCGCGCACAAGCTTGAAATCGGTTGTGCGGAAGAACGTGGAATCCGCGCCGACGAGTTTTCCCGTTCTCTTGAGGCCTTCGCGTAACACTGTTGTCTCCACGACGATTTCGGGACTTACGAACTCGATTTTTGGGACAGTTCCCCGGATGGCAGCAGCGTCAGCGAGCGTCAATCCGGTGGTGAATTTCTTTTTCAACTTGGCCTGTTCAGATTCACCGGCATTTTCGACTTTTCCCTCTTCCTGCTCAACAATTGGCGTGACAATCACGTTATTAGTGCCAAGCAGCTTCATTTGTTCCAGGATTTCTTGCTCGGCCCCGCGGCCGATCGCAAGCATGGAAATCACCGAGGCTACACCGAAGACAATCCCAAGGGAAGTCAAAATTCCGCGGAGTTTATTGTGTGCGATGGCCTGAAGGGCGATCGGAAAGTTGAGGAGAAGGGATTTCTTCAACGGGGTTTCTTTGTCCTGGCTTTTGTCGGCAGTGAATCTGTTGCGATTCCTTCAAGAGACTCAGGTTGCGACAAATACACAAGGTCGTTCTCGGTAAGCCCCCGCTCGATGATGACGTTATTCTCGTTCATCATTCCGAGCACCACTTCTTGCCTGGTGAGGTTCCCGCCCGAGTTGCGATACACAAAAGAACGACCGGCTTCTGTTTGCACGGCCTCCAGCGGAACCGACAGGACGCTATCCAGTGTCGAGACAATGATTGTGTTGCTTGTGGTCATTGCAGGCCGGAGAGTTGTGTCGGACTCGTTGACAAGAATTTTTACTTCGAACACCTTTGAGTCGGCGTTAGGCCGCTGCTCGCCGATATTGGCGACCTGTGTGACCTTCCCGCTCAAGCGTTTATTAGGGTCGGCGTCCAGCTTCAACTCCACCTTCTGGCCGACCGCGAGTTTTTGGATGTCGACCTCGTTGATGTATGTAATCGACTCCATAATAGACAAATCCGGGAGGGTGGCTACTGTCGGGTCCCATGCATTGATTGTGGATCCTACCACTTTCTTCCTTCCGTTCCATTCTCTTGCGTAGATGACCATTCCGTCGGCAGGAGCCTTGATCGTAAATTCCATGAGCGTCCTTGCCATGATTTCCATTCGAGACTTTTCCTTCATTAAGTCGGCCTCCACGGCTTTGATCTTCGCAACGGACTGCTTTTGCTTGGTTTTGTAGTTCTTTCGCGCCTGTTCGAACGCTTTTTGCGCACGCTCGGAGTCTATTTCCGCTTGTCTCTTCATGGCGGGGGCTTCGTACAATGCCTGCTCTTTGGCAATTCTTTTTTCCTCCGTCGTATAACGAAGATTCACTATTTCATCCCGGGCCTTGGAAAGTTCAAGAGCGCTGTCGAGGACGGCCTGCTCGAACTGCGATTGGAATTTTTGAACAGAAAGCTCTGAGTCTTTGAGTTTCTGGGCAATTTCGGAGCGGTCGAGTTCGGCGACAAACGATCCGGCCTTCACAACGGTCCCCTCGGGGACAAGGTTCGAGACTTTCATCTGCCAGATGTTGGCGGCGCGCGCCATTTCCGGTCCCTTGATTTCAATGGACTTCTTTGCCTGCAACTCACCGGTTGTCGTTACCGAGACGACAAAACGACCACGCTTTACCGGCACGATAATGGAAGAATCTGCCTCTGGCTGAGATGATGGGAAGAGGAACAGCGCAGGGATGATGAGGATGAGACCCAAAGCGACACCGATGAGGATTCTTTTCGTATTCATCTGCAGCCTCCGCAACATTGTGAGAATCTCACTCCGACCATAGCCTTTTTCCCCCATGAGGTTGGAAAAACCGCCCTACAAATAGACGCTCACAACTACAATTTAGTTGCTGGAACACTCATTTGCCAGGAAAGCTATGGTTGAATGAGGCGAAATGAAGAATGGCTCCTGAGTTTAGCTGGAGGAATGGCTAAATTCAGGAAGAAAAAAAGGCGACTTCATGGGTCGCCTTTTTGATGAATAAGGAGCTAAAAGAATCTCAGAAAGGTCTATTAAACCTAAAAATGAACCGCGCCGGTTCCTTGACGTCCGTTCTCCACACCACCGCAAGCCTGAAGGATCCGTTCCGGTTTGTAAAGCCGACACCGACATTATGTTTGAATTCGTTCCACCGAATACCGTGGAAACCTTCGTTCCATGAAGCGGTGACGGGAACGTCTCGTGTGAGGCCGGCGTCCGCCATCAAGAGAATATTAATGCGGCGCATCAGCCAGCTTGGCCAGAATTCAATGTCGTTCAAAAAATCCGCGTTCAAGATGTATTCAGCATTCATTAACAGCATTCGATTTCCCCACTCAGACTTAAAGGGAAACGCGTGAAGTGTGCTCAGTCCGCCAATCTCGAATTGTTTCTGAAGAGGAAGGTTGCCTTCCGCAGTTCCAGCGCGTAGCCGAATATTGAAGTTGTCGTATGTGCTCACGGGCTGATAACGCCGGACATCAAGCATGTACTGCCCAAAAGAAAAATCGCCGCCGAGCTTTCTGTCCGTGAATTCCATTGAGCCGGTAACGTTCCAACCTTCCTGGCCCAACATTGTTTTGGACACTGTGCTGAACCCAACCGTTGTTAGCATGCTCTTCATGACCCCATCGTCAATTGGAGGGTTCAGCCGAAAGAGCTTCTCACCTCCGAACAGCGCCCACTCTGTTCTGTTGACCATGGATTCGTACCTATCACCGAGGAAAGCAAACTTCAATTCGCCGTTGATATAGTCCTGTCTTGTGTAATAGGCAGCATGTATGGAATAACCTCGCCGTGCAAAATAATCCCTGAAATCCTCATGGATAAGCATCGCCGCGGCCGTGTTTTCATGAACGCCGATGACCCACTGGTCCTTAGAGTCCGTGAAGTTGTGTCCTTCGACGCCAATCTCCAGCAATTCGTCGCCATTAGTGTCTCGGAGGGGGAATTGCCTTACAAGTCCGAGGTTGTATCTCCACGCGCGGGATCTGAATCCAAAACCAACGGAGCCGTACGAATTGAATTTCTTTCTGCCATCCCAATAATATCTCTTTTCCGACCCAAGCCCGAGGAACAACCCTTCTACCCGATTGTAACGGAAGATGAGGTTTTCCAACGCTGCTGATTCATTGAGCCAGGGCGGGTCGAACCTTGTGCTGGGTTGCGTGAATCTTTTTCTGTCTTCACGGTAGCCTGCCGTCGTGGATCTTGTTTTGTCGACGTAACCGTCGATGCGACCACCATCCTCACGGATGACTTCTCCGCTAATAACACGGGCATTGCCCGTAATCCTCCCTCCGTCCTTGACATGCAGAGTACCGCCCACAACCAAAACGTCGCCGTCGATTTTACCGTAAACAGTCAGATCACCACCCTTCACAACAACATTGCCGTCAACCGTCTCAGATTCATTAATCGTTTTGTTTCCCTCGTAGGTGAACGTGTTGCTTTCTGACTCAAGGTCAGACGGAACGGTTCGACGTTTCCTTCTTTGTGATATCGAATCATCGTCGAAGAAGCCAACGTCGTCACGGTTGATAACCCTTGCAAGCCGGTTCACAAGCTTTTCAATCTCATTTCCCACCCGAGTGCCAACTTCCTCATAGCGGTCTTCATTGGTCGTTTCGTTCTTCTTACTTTGCGCATTGGAGAAGATAAACGGAAGTACCGACAGGGATGCAACGGACAGAATTCTCATGGATTTTTTCATGCGAGCACCTTGGACGTGAAATGTCATCAACATTTACGCTTTTTTGGAGCAAAAGTTGCGGAAGGAAACGGTATGACGACCTCAAACAAAATGAAGAAAATGATTATATTCAGTCAGTAGGAGCATAATGAGACTCGCTATCAATATTGATCACGTTGCCACACTTCGGAATGCGCGGGGTGGCGACCTACCGGACCCCGTTGAGGCCGCTGTGATTTGCGAAAAAGCCGGGGCGGTAGGGATTGTGTGTCACCTCCGGGAAGACCGTCGACATATCAAAGACCGGGATGTTGAGCTGTTGCGGAAAAAGGTAAAGTCGAAGCTCGACCTCGAGATGGCCGCCACTCCGGAGATTGTCAGAATTGCAGTCGACGTAAAGCCGGATCTCGTAACGCTGGTCCCTGAGAAGCGCCAGGAGTTGACGACAGAAGGAGGGCTTGACGTCGCAGCCCAGAAAGACCGCCTTAGAACAGTGATTGAGACCTTTCATTCCCATGAGATCCTGGTCAGTTTGTTTGTTGACCCCGTAGAGTCGCAGGTTGAGGCATCGAAGGATATCGACACTGATATGATTGAAATTCATACAGGAGAATACGCCGAAGCAAAATCACAAAGGGACAAGAAAAACCAACTGCTGAGAATTAAGAGCATGGCAAGGTACGGCAAATCTCTTGGACTTGGCGTCAACGCAGGACACGGTCTGGATTATGTAAATATCAAGCCAATTGCGGCCATTAGAGAAATTGATGAAGTGAGCATTGGCCACGCCATCATCGTTCGAGCGATGTTTGTTGGGTTGGAAAAGGCCGTGAAGGAGATGGTGAGGCTGGTAAAGGGGCGAACCACGACTTAGGGGCGTTTCATGAAACGCCCTACAGATGAAACATGTTCACGTTGTGGTTCGCCCCTTTTTCTTCGGCAACGGCTGTTGTAAGACGTCTTCGTGATTTTTTCGGTAAAGTCACCGCCAAGAGCTTTTTCAACGTTTCCAGATCATACCCGAACGGCGAGAGCAGCGTTTCGATGGCTTTGAGCGTGAACTCGGTATACTGTTCAACGTCGTAGCCGTCTTCGAACGCGTAAAGAGCAAGCGGTTTTGCTTTTTCCGGTTTTTTCTTCCCCGACTGGTCGATAATAATAAACTGAATCGACTCCCCCGCTGATAGCTTCACTCCCATTTCCTCCACAAGCTTCGACACCACTGCGCTGATGCTGTTATTCGTGTATTCCTTAGGCTCTTTAGTAATGTTTCGGCGAAGCACGAGCTCCATCGGGTTTGCTTTGCCGCTTCGCAGAGTGGAGACAAAATCCGAGGCGATGCTAAGCACGTCCGGCACCAGTGCTTCCACTTCCTTCACGTTCCGAGCTTTCGACATGCGTTCCAGCATCAACGCCTGCATCTGTTTGATGAATTTTGGCGTGTCGTGACGGCGTGCTTCGATGCCCCGGATTTTGATTTCGCCATGTTTGTACCAGCCGACATAGCGATTGGCTGTTGTAATTGCGGGGTCCTGCTTCGAGGCGGGGAAAAGAATCCAACTATAAATGCCTTCCAGGGAAATGTCGATGTTGACACGTTGAGTAATTTCCTTGCAGAGCTTCTCGTAATCGGCTTCGGCGGCACCCGGTTTCTTTAACCACATGCAGTCGATGATGGCGTGGAGAAGTTCGTAGCCGCGGTTTTCGGCGATTTCTTTGGCGGTTAAAATAGCGTCGCGTGAGAACGCGTTGACAGACTCGTGCGCCTCAATTCTTCCAAACCGGGCGTTCTTATAGCCAAGGTAACCAAAACAGCTGACGAGCATCCATTTGAGAGCGTTCTGTCGCCGGTCGTAGCTGCGGGCGAGGGCGTCATTTTTTCCTTTGAGTTCTCTCTTTCTCTTTTTGTAGTAGGCGCGTTTTTCAACGACTGCCCGGAGGGTTGCCGGCACGATCCCGGTTCTTTTTTCGCAAATGGTGTAGCCCAGTTCAGGCACCTTTTCGTTGTGACAGCACCGGCAGTTGACGGTTTCAGGCGAGACGTTGTGCTCGACCATGATGGTGGGGTACATGGAGGCAAAGTCGAGCTCGGCCACGTCTTCATGGTATCCCAGCGGCGGATTAAAAATCAGCCCTCCACGGTCGGCGAGGAGGAGCGTTGCGGCGGATTTGAATTCTTCGGGCTCGCGCTTCTTTGCTGGTATCAGGATGCCATTACGATATGCCCAGGAAAGCTGGAGCGAAGACATAGACGTGCCGATGCTCGCCCTCGCCTGGCGCTGGCCGCACATCTGTGTGAGGCGTACCATCTCAAAAAGTCCGTCGAGATCCGATTCCCCAACGGTAAAAGAATTCTCTTCGTCAATGTGCCACCGTCCGGCAAGTTCAAAGGCGCCATCTTTGTGCACAATTTTACCATACTGAAAAAAACTGGACGCGCGCGTTGTCATGTATTCTGTCGCGCGGTCGCGGTTCAGCAGCAGCGGCATTTGATGCCGCTTTGCGAGTTGAGTAATGCGCGGCAGCAAAACAGGGTCGCCGTATTTTGTCAGTATGAGGTCCGGGTCGCAGCGATGGAGATGCCAATTCAATGCTTCCAGGGCTTCCTGCGGAGTTTCCTGCTCCAGCAGATAGACATGATCGTCATAGGCAAGCTCAAGCTGAAGCGAGCGCTGGTATTTCGGCGGCACAAAGTCGTTGGCGTTGCGCATCCAGAGGATGGACAAAGGTGGCAATCTGTATTCGGTGGCGTCACGGGAGTCGTTGATTTCCCAGCCGATAAGTTCGCCTGTCTCGTCGATTTCGTATTCACCGAGTGCCAGCAGAAACAGGTCGGTGTCATAGAGGAAGAGCTGAGCGGGAGGAATGTCGGAGTTAAAAAATGCGAAGTGCGGGAAAAATTTTTCGAAATACCGGACAGCTTCTTTAAAGCGCGTGGGGTCGTGGACGAACACCTTGAGGACGGGCAATGTATCTCCGGAGTAAATTTCGGTGCGTGTGGTCCGTTTGAGCGAAAGCGGAATAGGACATCGTGCGGCGAGCAGTTCTGCGCGATGGGTTTCGGCGTTGTTGAGGAAAAGAAAAAAGTGGGGAAAAAAATGTCTGTGGCAAGGGTACTTGTCGCCATTCTCATCGATAATCCACAGGGTAACGCCTTGTGGCGAAGGATAGACGTCAAAGAGCCAGCCGCTTAGTTTTTTTGTGGAAGCAACGGAGGCGGAAGAAGCAAGCACGGGAGAATGACAAATTTGTCTTTGGTATTTATGTTATACGACAAATTTGTCGTAGTGTCAAGTGCCGACGAAATACTTAAGGTGGTTTGCCTTTTCTAAGGAAAGCCGCCAACGAATGTCATCGCTTCAAGCCATCTGATCTCTTTTTGGAAAAG
Source organism: uncultured Ignavibacteriaceae bacterium (assembly GCA_964399565.1). Classification (GTDB taxonomy): domain Bacteria; phylum Bacteroidota; class Ignavibacteria; order UBA10030; family UBA10030; genus JACQPT01. The sequence goes on along the minus strand of CAYNRS010000002.1, from coordinate 6,360 downwards.
AAATGGCCAAAAGAAAATTTCAGTCGAATTTGGAAGGGGCGTTCCATAAAGAAAAGTGAGGACAATCGGATTCGACGACCGGAACAACGGTCAGCTCACCCTCAAACCCGACCAATTTCAACCCCAGCCCCACATCCTTCGCCATCGACTTTGCATGGCCTCCACTCTTCACCGCTTTTATTGATTCTCCCTCAACTTCTCATTACATTCTGCCTGCCCGCCCATCGTTTTGGCGGGCACGTCCGGCACCGAGACTTCCGACTGATTTCCGAATAGATGAACATCGCTGTTTTCGCGTCAGGACGCGGGTCAAATTTTCAGGCAATTCTCAACGCGATTGACAACGGCGTCCTTCCGGCGCGGGTATCGCTTCTTGTCAGTAATAAAGCTGAGGCGGGTGCTTTTGAGATTGCCCGCAAGCACAACATAGCGGCGATTCACCTCAGTCAGCATCAATTCCCTTCGGAAGATGCGTATGTGGGAAACATGCTTGACCTGCTTGACAGGCATAGCGTCGAATTAATCGCCCTGGCAGGTTACCTGAAACGTGTCCCAACGCCCGTGGTAAGGAAGTTTCGAAACAAGATTCTTAACGTGCACCCCGCTTTACTTCCGTTGTTTGGAGGTGCCGGGATGTACGGAAGGCATGTTCACGAAGCCGTCATCACTTCTGGTGTAAAAGTCTCGGGGGCTTCCGTTCATGTCGTGGACGAAGAGTACGACCGGGGACCGATTGTTCTTCAAAAAACTGTTGATGTCCTGGAAAACGATACTCCAGAATCCCTGGCGGAGAGAGTTCTCAAAGTCGAACACGAAATCTATCCGCTCGCGCTCAAAGCCTTCGCCGAGGACCGCATAACCATCAAGGGTTCAAAGATTTGGATACAACCATCATAAGTACAGCACACTCAAAGACCATGGGTGGATCTTCAGCGCACGGGAGTCTTCTCAAAATTCGTCGTGCGATTGTCAGCGTCTCGGACAAACGAGGTCTTTTCGAGCTCGCAAAGGCACTCCAGGAATTTGGCGTAGAGATCATTTCCACAGGCGGAACGTACAAGAATCTGAGGGATCTTGGCTTTCAAGTGACAACAGTGTCTGAAGTTACAGGCTTCCCCGAAATTCTCGATGGCCGAGTCAAAACACTACATCCGAATATCCATGCAGGCATCCTCGCCGTTCTCGATAATCCTTCGCATCAGAATCAGCTTCAAGAGCAAAAAATCTCGCCGATTGAACTTGTCGTCGTAAACCTTTATCCGTTTGAAGAAACAATCGCAAAAGAGAACGTCAAGCTCGACGAGGCAATTGAGCAGATCGACATTGGAGGGCCAGCCATGGTTCGAGCTGCGGCGAAAAACTTCAGGCATACCGCCGTTGTCGTAAACCCGAGTTTGTACGGGGTCATCATTGAAGAAATGAAAGAGCATCAAGGCGGGATAACGGCCCAAACGCGATTCCAGCTTGCACGAGCTGCCTTCGAACACACGGCTCATTACGACTCCGCTGTCTCACAATACCTGAGCGGTCTCACTTCGCGGAGTGAGCTGCCGGACTCGCTGACGGTTTCCATGAGAAAAGCGCAGGATTTGCGCTACGGTGAAAACCCCCATCAGAACGCAGCGCTTTATGGAAAATTCAACGAGTATTTCAAGAAACTTCACGGAAAGGAACTCTCGTACAATAACATACTGGACATGAATGCAGCTGCGTTGTTGTGCGCGGAGTTCGATGTGCCGACAGTCGTCATCGTCAAGCACAATAATCCTTGCGGCGCGGCATCCGGCGAAACCCTTCTTGAGGCCTATCAAAAAGCTCTTTCTACGGATTCAAAATCGGCCTTTGGCGGAATTGTCTGCGTCAACAGGACATTGGATTCGGATACGGCGCAGGCCATCAATGAAATTTTTACCGAAGTCATCATTGCCCCGGAGTATGGCGGTAGAGTGCTCGAATTTCTCATGAAAAAGAAAGACCGCAGGTTGATTCAACAATCTGTGAATCTGAGGAAACTCCGTGATCTTGAACTTCGCAGCGTCACTGGCGGCTTTCTTGCACAAGATCCGGACCAGAACAGACTCTTCCCCGACCAAATCAAAGTCGTGACGAAGCGAAAGCCGACAGACGATGAGCTTGGTGCAATGATGTTTGCCTGGAAAGTCGCCAAACACGTGAAATCCAACACCATTGTCTATGCAAGGCCCGACCGGACGCTGGGTGTCGGCGCTGGGCAGATGTCCCGTGTTGATTCATCGAAAATAGCCGCCCTGAAAGCTGCAGATGCGGGATTGGACCTCAGCGGCTGCGCGGTTGCTTCGGACGCATTCTTCCCGTTTGCTGATGGGCTTCTTGAAGCTGTCAAGGTTGGTGCAACTGCGGTTATTCAGCCTGGAGGATCAGTGAGGGATGAAGAAGTGATCAAGGCCGCCGACGAGCATGACGTTGCCATGGCGTTCACAGGAATCCGACATTTCAGGCACTAACCATGCGAACTCTTCACTCTTCACTATTTACTCTTCACTAACCCTATGGGCTTATTCTCACTCTTCTCTGCCGACCTCGCGGTTGACCTGGGAACAGCCAACACCGTCATCTGGATGAAAGGCAAAGGCATCGTGCTGAACGAGCCGTCCATTGTGGCGTTCGACCGGAACACGAAAAAGATCATCACCATCGGCCACGAGGCGCGGGAGATGGTCGGCCGCACCCACCGCGACATCCGCACGATCCGCCCGCTGAAGGACGGGGTCATTGCAGATTTCGAGATCGCCGAGGGGATGCTGCGCGAGTTTATCAAGAAGATCAACGTCGGGTGGGTGCCGAGCAGACGTATCGTGGTTTCCGTTCCGTCGGGGATCACGGAAGTGGAAAAGCGGGCGGTGCGCGATTCCGCAGAGCACGCGGGCGCAAAAGAAGTTCATCTTATTACCGAGCCGATGGCCTCGGCCATCGGGGTTGGGCTCGATGTGGACGCGCCCGTCGGCAATATGGTGATCGACATCGGCGGCGGAACGACAGAGATCGCCGTGATCGCGCTTTCGGGGCTTGTCAACGAGGAATCGATCCGCACCGCCGGCGACGAGATGAACAATGCTATCGTGCAGTTCTTCAAACGCAACCACAACATTCTGATAGGCGACCGGACGGCGGAGGCGATCAAGTGCGAGGTCGGCTCGGCAATGCCGCTCAAAGAAGAGATTACGATCCAGGTGAAGGGGCGCGACCTCGTGAACGGCGTTCCGAAAACCACGGAGGTCAGCTCGGTTGAAATCCGCGAAGCGCTGAACGAGCCGATCGCGCAGATCGTGGAGGCCGTGAAGATGACGCTCGAGCGAACACCGCCGGAGCTTTCCGCCGACATCCTCGACCGCGGCATCATGCTGGCGGGCGGCGGCGCATTGCTGAAAGGTCTCGACGAGCGGCTCCGACTTGAAACAAACCTCTCCATCCATGTTGTAGAAGATCCCCTCACGGCTGTCGTGCGTGGGGCAGGAAAGGTCCTGGAAAACCTCAACCATTATTCCAAGGTTCTGGTCAAAAGCCGCCGGTATGATTAGTGCGTGGTTACTGTTATCTGTTATTGGTTATTCGTTCAGAGTTGATACTCGATCAGTGCCGTCCTAAATAATTCCGAAGCTGCATGAATTTGTTGCTATTCTGTTTGTTTTGGGCGGGTTTGGGCGTTTGCTTAGAACTAGCCCCCTTGCTGCTGTCCTAAACCCGGAAGGGGTGTACCTGATGGTCTCCAGCTAATGAGATTGGACTATTGCGGATCTCGGTGACATTGAAGCAGGCCGCTCCCCGCCAGACCGCACGGCGGGCTGGCTGACGGAGCTTGAATGATTTTTCTGTTGAAAGGTCTATAGACAGAACGCACCTACGGTGCTTCATTCCACCACCCGATGCGAGAGTCCCGATAGGGACGACCTGTTTGTAGAACGGCTGGGCCGAATTCTTCGAGCTCCAGCGGAGCGACCTGTAATTGGCGAGGAAATCCTTGATAAGTAGTTTCGATTATTTAGGACAGGTCTGATACTCGATAATAAGATCGTCGCTGTCTAAGAATTTTCCTTCTGACTTCTGCATTCATCCCCAATGCTGGAACGCCTCTACAATCTTCTTCTCCTGTTCAAAGAGTATGTTATCCTTTCCAGCCTTATCATCCTCTCGCTCGTCCTGCTCGCACTGAACGACAATGCACAAGTCAGCAGGCTCCGGACCATCGCCACGGTTTCTCTCGGGATGATCCAGGAGCGGGTTTCGTTCATCCCTTCATATTTTTTTCTGAAACGCGACAACGAAGCGTTGCGTCGCATGAACGTCGAGCTTGCGGATGAAGCCAGCCGGTTGCGCGATGCGAAATTAGAGAACATCCGACTCCGCCGGCTCCTCGGCCTCAAAGAACGGTCGACAGAGAAGCTGATCGTCAGCAAGGTCGTGAACAAAAGCCTCACCGTTTCCCGCAACACGCTGACGTTAGATGCCGGGGAAACGGACGGTGTGAAGCCCTTGATGCCGGTCGTCTGTGAATCCGGTGTGGTCGGCATGGTTATCGCGACAAGCCCGCGCTACTCGGTTGTCAACATTCTCCTGAACACGGCGTTCCGCGTGAGCGCGAAGGTCGAGCGCAGCCGCGTGGACGGCATCATCGCGTGGGACGGCAACGAGCTCTTGCTGAAGAATGTCGCCAAGACGATGGATGTGATTCCCGGCGACGTCGTTCTGTCGTCCGAATACAGCAGTACATTTCCGCCGAACTTACGCGTCGGCGTCGTTCGTAGGGTAAGCGAGCAGCCCGGCACGCTTTTTAAATCGATCGCCGTTGAGCCGAGCGTCGATTTTGTGCGCTTAGAAGAGGTCTTCGTGATCGAGCGCCTGCCCGACGACGAACGGGTTACGCTGGAACAGGAAACCGCGAGGCGCTTCGTTAAATAATCTTCGAGGTGACTATGACGAAAGACCCGCGTTATCCTATTGGTGAACATAAACGAAAAGATTCGATTACCGAACACGAGCGGCTTCAACTCATTCAACAGATCGCCGACGCGCCAGCGAATCTGCGCGCCGCTGTGCGAGGATTAACCGAGACGCAGCTCGACACGCCGTACCGCGAGGGCGGGTGGACGGTGCGCCAGGTCGTGCACCATTTGCCGGATAGCCACCTGAACGCTTACGTACGCTGCAAGCTCGCAATGACCGAGAATCGCCCGACGATCAAACCGTACGAGCAGCAGTTGTGGGCGGAGCTTCCCGACGCGAAAACTGGCCCCGTCGAGCCTTCCCTCTCGCTCCTCGAATCCCTGCACACGCGCTGGGTCTCGTTTCTTCAATCCTTGCAGCCTTCCGATTTCGCGCGGACACTCCTCCACCCGGAAAGCGGCGTGATGAGCCTCGACGCGGTGCTTCAACTCTACGCCTGGCACGGCCGTCATCATACTGCGCAGATTACGTCGTTGAAAGAGCGGATGGGGCGGTGAATTACGTTAGCCACGGAGACACAGAGTCCGCAGAGATGGACTTAAATCTTCTTACAGAAAAGATCATAGGTTGTGCGATTGAAGTTCATCGCGAGTTGGGGCCTAGATTGCTGGAGTCGATATATGAGTCTGCGCTATGCACCGAGCTGGATGAACGTGGGATCGTTTACCAGCGACAAAAGTCTCTACCCGTGGTGTACAAGAAGCATCACGTTGGAGAGTTTAGGGCAGATCTCGTTGTTGAAAACGCTGTCGTTATAGAACTTAAAAGTGTCGAGCGATTAGACCCTGTCTTCGAAGCACAAATCCTAAGCTATATGAAGTTAGGAAACTTCAAGCTTGGGTTGCTGATGAATTTCAACTCACGGCTGCTCAAGGATGGTATCAAGCGGTTCATCCTCTAAGCATTTGTCCCTTCAAAAGCTTGCGGGGCTATCGATATCCTTGATGAATCCCTCCGTGCCCTCTGCGTCACTGTGGCCGGCTTTATGAGTCTTGCTTATGAAAGTCCTTAAATTCGGCGGCTCTTCTCTGGCGACCCCGGAGCGTATCAGAGACGTGGCGCGTATCGTTCTCCAGGCCGCAAAAAAGGACCGCGTTGTTGTCGTGGTCTCTGCATTCCAGGGCGTCACAAACCAGCTGATCGAGTGTGCGCGCCTCGCAGAGTCCGGCAGCGTCTCGCACAACAGGCTCTTTGAAGAGATCGCCCGTCGCCATCGCTCCATTCTCGCTTCGTTGAGCGGCGGCCGTTCTTCTGCTCGCAGGCTTGTCGATGCGATGCTGGAAGATTTACGCGAAGTGCTGCACGGAATTTATCTGCTTCGGCATTGTCCTCCGCGTGCACGGAGATCAGATCCGCCCCGGCGCTCCGGAAGTCGGCGAG
>CAYNRS010000001.1:0-21733 GCA_964399565.1 uncultured Ignavibacteriaceae bacterium | reverse complement strand
CTTCTATGAAGACACGGCATACTCAACGATCGCGTCCAAAGAAGGCCGCATGGCCGATGGCACGAAGCTCCCCGAGCACAAGGCTTGGTTCTTCTATTTACAGCGAATCTGCAATCATTGCACTTATCCCGCGTGTCTCGCAGCTTGTCCTCGCGGCGCAATCTACAAGCGTCCCGAAGACGGCATCGTGCTGATCGACCAAAGCCAATGCCGCGGTTATCGAAAATGTGTCGAGCAATGTCCGTACAAGAAACCCATGTTCAACCCCGAAACGCGAATTTCGGAGAAGTGCATCGCTTGCTATCCTCGAGTCGAAGGCTCGGATCCGCTTACAGAAGGAGAGCCGATGGTGACTCGGTGTATATCGGCTTGCGTGGGCAAGATACGTTTGCAAGGCTGGATCGACGATCCGGAGAGTCCGGTGCACTACTTGGTCTACAAGGCAAAAGTCGCACTTCCGTTGTACCCCCAGTTCGGCACCGAGCCTAACATTTACTACATCCCTCCGCGATGGGCTCCCCGCGGCTATTTAAAGCAAATGTTCGGACCGGGTGTTGATCATGCGATTAAGGAATACTCAAATCCGACGCATGATCTTCTGGGCGTTCTGCAACTTTTCGGCGCGACACAAAGTTTGGTTTATAGCTACAAAGTGGAAGAAGACCAGGTCATCGGGTACGGCAGGAAGAAACAAGAAGTCGTCCGGGTTCCAATCGAAGATCCGGTGATTGTTCGCTCTGAGAAGCATCTGAACGTCACCTAAGGCCAAGAACCTTGATAAACTGAAACGATCATTTCAAGGGAGATGAAAAATCCTATGAAACCGCAACTGGTTTTTGCGATCGTGATCCTCGGTTTGATGTTGACCGGTTTTCAAGTATGGCCATCAGCCCAGGAATCTCCTGGCTCGGCAGAGAACGGGAAACTACTTTATCTCAAAAACTGCAGCACATGTCACGGAGTTGACGGAAAAGGCGGCGGTACGGCTTCTGTGTATCTCTTCCCCAAACCGAGAGATTTCAGCAAAGGTGTTTTCAAGTTCCAATCCACGCCGTCAGGCTCTCTACCAATGGACGATGACCTCGAGCGAACAATTCGCAATGGAATGCCAGGCTCGGCAATGCCCGCATGGGACGGTTTGTCAGCGGCACAGCGGAAGGATCTTGTTGCATATTTGAAAACCTTCTCGGAAAGATTTACCACAGAAACGCCTCCCGAACCACTTGTTATCGAGAAAGAGCCACCGTCGACGCCCGAAATGATCCGCAATGGAAAAGCTGTCTTTGCGCTCGCAGGCTGCTGGATGTGCCATGGAACAACCGGCGCCGGGGATGGGCCGTCTTCAAAAGCTCTTACCGACGAAGATGGCCGGCCGACTCCGCCGTATAATTTCACGAGAGCTGGAGCCTTCAAGGGAGGCGGAAGGCCCGAGGATATCTACCGCACATTCAGCATGGGCGTGGGCGGAACTCCGATGCCCGGATACGGCGAAGATGCACTCGCCGTCGGGCGCGAAAGTTTCGGTGATCTGACAAACCTCGGGGGATATTATTCCGATGAAGATGTAAAAGAATTCAGGAAGTTTATCGCAAATTGGCCGTCTGAGGAACAGTTGAATCGTATGACGATGACTGAGAAGAAACAGCTCGCAGACGACCGAAGGTGGGCGCTCGTGTATTATGTTCTTTCCTTGTCGAAAGGGAAATCCCCCATCTCCTATACGACAACAGACCATACTGTCAAAAGTGTGACCAGGGACGAGGTCGCAAAGTTTGCGGAGCCTGATTTTCAGGGATGGAGCGGCTTGAGAAGCGTAGAGCTTCCCTTAATATCATTGTGGCAACGAGATACGCCGACGGATCGCGTGATTGTGCAGAGCGTCAACGACACCAAGTTCATAGCATTCCGGCTTGAGTGGGAAGATGCCACGCGTGATGATCAAGCGCTGGATGTGGGGAAATTTGGTGATGCTGTCGCCGTTCAGTTTCCTCTCGACCCATCGAGCGAACCATTTTTCGGCATGGGGGACACCAACTTTGCGGTGAACATCTGGCAATGGAAGAGTTGGTGGGAAACAGACATCAAGAAATTCGCCGGAGTGAATAGCGCATTCCCCCGAAACAGTACTGATTTCTACTTTTTTGATGTCTCCGGTGGATCACGGATGGAATACTTTGCGAGCAAAGACTCAGCAAGCAAGCTCTCTGTGCCGTGGAACGCCGGTTGGGCATCTTCGAATCCGTTGAGCGCCCAATCACGGTTTTCTTCTGTGGAAGATCTTAACGCGAAGGGGTTTGGCACTTTGACGTCTCAGAGTGCGTCAGAACAGAATGTCTCAGGAAAGGGAATCTGGAAGGACGGCACATGGTCGGTCGTCTTCATCAGGGCACTTGCTTCAGAGAGCGCGAATGATGTCGTTCTGAAAACAGGAACGGAAATCTCTGTTTCTTTCGCAGTCTGGGATGGTTCACTTCAGGATCGAAACGGTCAGAAAATGGTGACGAATTGGTATACACTTTCGATAGCTTCAAAATGAGAAGCCATGATGGATACGACAACGCTTAACATCGACGCGATGACAGCCGCAGCGAGAGCCCGGATGTACCGTTTCTTGGCGAAAGCATTCCTCTATCCGATGAAGGACAGCCTTAAAGTCCTGACGCTTGATGGAAGTAGCGATGCTCTCGAGGGCTTTTCTGTTTTGCATCCAACCTCGTCCGATTTCCAGGATGCTCTTCGTCAACTAAATCATACACTCAACGGCGGGGAGAAATGGCTCACGTTGGAAAATCTCGAATTCGAGTACAACCGTTTGTTTGCCCATCTTGGCTCGGCGAAGTGTCCTCCCTACGAGACCGAATTTGGCCATGATAATGTCTTTCAAAAAACTCAGGCTATGGCAGATATCGCGGGCTTCTACTATGCGTACGGCTTAGACGTTGCCGATGAAAATGCAGAACGTGTCGATTTTATAAGCACGGAGCTCGAGTTCATGTCCTTTTTAGCGTTGAATGAAGCGTATGCATTCGAGAAAGACATTTCAGAGCAGATGGAAATTTGTCTCGACACGCAGCGGAAGTTCCTCCGGGATCATCTAGGCCGTTGGATTTCCGTGTTTGTCAAAATTCTCATGAAGTCGACAGACAACCGATTTTATCGTGACATAGGTCGACTTACAATGTTGTTTCTCCGGGAAGAAGCTGTGAGACTCGATGTGGTTCTCGAAGAAGTTACGGGACCAAACAAGGAAGTTGGAAAGGTACCCGATCCCTTTGACTGTTCTGCCTGTACGCCGAGTGCATGACAGAGAGGCGTGTTGTGGAAGGTAAAACGACATCGACGATTGAATCCTTGCTCGCCAGGACGGACGTTGAGGACATTCGACGCGGGCTCAAGTTGGCGGAGAAAGAATTTGACCAACAAGGGGGCTCGAGCGTGCGCCGGCTCGTCGACCTCATTTCGACGCTCTTCTATGTTGACCCTCTCGACTTACCAGAATTAGTGCCCGTGATCGAAGAAGCGATTGACCTCGTCGCCAGGTTTGGGAAGCCGGCTGTGCCGATTCTCATGGAAAAGCTCGACGAGGGTGATTTAAAATCGCAGATTGCCATTGCGCAAACGTTGGGTCGAATTGGGGCGGACGTTGTTGAACCGCTGGTGTTGGCGTATGAAACAATGAATGATGCTTCTCGCCGTGCGTTTATTCTCTACGCGCTTGGAAAAGTTAAATCGCCGAGGGTTCTTCTGGCAGCCGGGTGTGTACTGGAAGCCGCTGAATCTGCAAATATGGAGCTTCGTGATACGGCCACAAGGGCGATTGGCAAATTCGTCGAATCGATCCCCCCGCTTCAACTTCCGCCGCAGACGAAGAAGGATTTTCTGGAAAAGCTCCGAAAGAATTTAGCCGATTCGAACCATGGGATTCGTGCAAAGGCCGTCCGTAGTTTGGGGAAGTTGGCAAAGTTTGGCCATCTCGACTCGGAGGAAAAGGTCCTTCTTGAGAAGATTTGCCAACGAATTCTTGGAATTGACGAGAAATTCGAATGGGACAGGGCGTATGTCGTGAGGAAGGAAGCGGAGCAGGCGCTCAAGTATTCGCATTGAACTCGACAATGAAGTATTCCTCTCCGGCAATATAATTTCTTACTCGGTCGAAGTCACTCCTCAATCGTCCACGACGGATCTCATCACCATGTTGACTGACGAAGAAAGAAGAATTCTCAAAAGAAAGCTTGAAAATGACCTGTGTCGAATCCTTGCTTCGACGCACGCCGAAGTAGACGCGGAATATGTGCAGATGGCTGCGGAATTCAACAGATGTTTCTTAGGATCGGCGAACACGAATGTGGCGCTTCGCAGACGAGGTAAAATCGTCCATGTGCATCTGAATGTTGAAGCGGGTTGGATTATCCTTGCTCTTGCCCGTCTGAAAGAAGGGACTTTCGGATTTTGCAAGAATTGTGGAGATGACATACCTTACTCGGTGCTTCTTGAAAGATCCACGGCGTCGGTCTGTGAATCCTGTCAACGAGTCACCCATGTTGTGAATCGTAACTAATGCGCTCTTATGAAAGCAACCAAGCGGAGATTGCCAAAACGGTTCAGGAAATTCCAGCAGCAGTATCCCTCAGTGGCACGCGCGTACGAGGCTCTCGGAAACGCGGTTCATCAATCAGGGCCTCTTGATGAAAAGACAAGAGCTCTTCTCAAGGTGGCGGTTTCTATCGGAGCGCGACTGGAGGGTGCTGTTCATTCTCATATCCGAAAGGCCATGGCGGTTGGAGTGACCGTTCCTGAACTTCAGCATGTGGCAGTCTTATCGTTGCCAACAATAGGTTTACCCACAATGATGGCCGCGCTTAGTTGGATTGATGACGTCGTAAAAGAAGGATAATCTGCCCACAGTTTTCTCATCCGAAAATTGCATTCCCAATGGGCAGTCGCTCACTCACTGCTTCAATCCCGGATCACACCTCACAAGCTCCGTCTTAAGTTTGCGAAAATCCAAATTGGAGAATTCGCAATACTGAGAGAATCGTATTTCCAGGATTCGTAGAAACATGCCTTTTCAGCTTAAATTATTCAGATGATTTTATCTGATTTATGGCACAGTATTTGAGTTGACTGAGGGGCCGCATGAATCCTACTATTCCCAAACCGTTCGAAATCAAGATTCCGGACATCGAATTCTGGAAGAACCTTGTCCCTTGCCAGATAGGGTGTCCCATCCACACGGATGCGGGACGTTATGTCCAGCTGATCGCCGAACAGAAGTATGAGGAGGCCTTCCTCACAGCCCGCTCGCCGAACCCGTTTGCCAGTGTCTGCGGCCGCGTGTGCGCGGCTCCATGCGAAGATTGGTGTCGTCGCGGAAAAATTGACGCGCCTGTCAGCATCCGCGCGCTCAAGCGATTTGTCACGGAAAAATACGGCGTTGAGTCCCTCGACCCGGATTCCCAAAACAAACTCTTTGAAGGCGCAGACGAAGCCGGCAACAAGTGGCCGTGGCATTTGCCGCTTCAGATGGAGTTGCAGAAGAAAAGCACGAAGAACAAGAAAGTTGCTGTCATCGGCTCCGGCCCGTCTGGATTGTCATGCGCTCATGATCTTGCTCTCATGGGATACCGTGTGACTATATTCGAAGCGACAAATGTTGCAGGAGGCATGCTCAGGCACGGAATTCCCGAATACCGCCTTTCACGTTCTCTCATCGACAAAGAAATCGAAAAGGTCAAATCTCTCGGCGTCGAGATTCTTGTTAACGAACCTCTCAGCGAAAAATTCGGCATCAAGGAACTCCGCAAGGAGGGCTTCGATTCCGTTTTTCTTTCTGTCGGCACGCAGAAAGGGCGCGATCTGAATATCGAAGGCTCCGATTTGGACGGAGTGGTCAAAGCGATCGATTATCTCATTAATATCAACAACGGATATCGAGTTGAACTTGGCAAAAGAGTGCTGGTCATTGGCGGTGGATTTGTGGCGTTTGATGCAGCGCGAATAGCATTGCGCGGCGGGATTCAGCCTCAAGGAGGAGACATCCACGCGGCGGTTGACGCAGCGCGCACAGCCATGCGCAGGGGGGCTGAGGAAGTACATGTTGCCAGTCTGGAGTCATTTCAGGAGATGCCCGTGCTTCGCACCGCTCAAGGGCATGAAGAATTCGAAGAAGCCAAGAAAGAAGGAGTGATTTTCCATCCTCAGCGCGGGCCAAAACAAATCCTTGGCCAAAAAGGAAAAGTGCGAGGAATTGAATTCATAGGTGTTACGCGGACCTACGATGAGAACGGGCGGTTTGATCCGGTGTACGATGCGACATTGACAGAAAAACTTGACGTAGACTCAGTCATCCTTGCAATCGGCCAGCAAACTGACCTTTCATTCATCAGGCCATCTGACGGGATAGAACTAACACAGGGGAAGCTCATCAAAGTAGACCCCTCATCGCTTGCCACGACTGCCGAGGGTGTGTATGCCGGCGGAGATGCGGCGTTTGGGCCTCGAAATATCATTGATGCGGTTGCAAACGGAAAACGTGCCGCACTTTCGATCGATGAATTCCTTCGACGAAGCAAGCCGACTACGTATTTTAATCTTTCGATAGTAAAGATTTCTTCGACGAGATTCACACGACCTGAGGACTTCGAGCAAATCGAGCGCGAAGCCCCGCCGACAATCGACCTCAACAGAAGAACAGGCATCTCTGAAGTAGAAGTTGGTTACACAGAGGAACAAGCCCGACGTCAGGCGGAAAGGTGCCTGGCATGCCACGTCCAAACCATCTATGATGCGGACAAGTGCGTTATGTGCAACAGATGCGTCGATGTTTGCCCCGAGTACTGCTTGCAGCTTGTACCGCTGGCCGAGCTGAACATTGACGATGAAACAAAGGCGGAGCTTATTGAGCAGTACAATGTTGATCCATTCCAACAGGCATCGGCGATGATCAAAGATGACGAAACCTGCATTCGATGCGGTTTGTGCGCCGTTCGTTGCCCAACTGACGCTATGACCATGGAAGTGTTTTATTACGAACAACGAATTGTCGTTTGAAGATATGAAGGTGCAACAATGAAATTCAGTGACACACTGAAAGTGAAGCTGTCAAATCTGGGTTCAGCGAAATCGGGACGAAGGTCATTCCTGCAATTCGTCGGGACGGGGGGAGTTGTGGCGGGACTGACGGGATTCTTTTATCAGTCCTTCCGCTCGCTTTTGCCCAACGTTTTGTATGAAGCACCGCAAAGATTTAAAATCGGTCTGCCGTCGCAGCTTGCTGACGGGGTAACGTTTCTTGAGGATCGAAGGCTCTATGTGTTCAAGGAAGGGAAATCCTACTACGCAATATTAGGAGCATGCACACATTTGGGATGCACGGTGAAGTACACGAAACTGAACACGCCGAAGCGAGTCGAGATTGGCGATGAAAAAAGAAACATCACTTTTGAATTCCATTGTCCCTGTCACGGCTCGAAGTTTTATGCCGATGGGACGAACTATGCAGGACCAGCCCCATCGCCGTTGCAGTGGTACAAACTTGAACTCTCACCCGACGACGGTCAACTTGTGGTGAATCTTGGAGAAGAGGTAGAACAGAATTTTCGGCTAACGGTTTAACGGAGTCTCTTCATGCGAATGCTCGATAAAACAAAGAACGTCTACCAGAAGCTGACATGGACGTGGAACCCCGGAAGCGAGAAAGAGGCGGGAGACGCGATTGTCAAAAACCTGCTTCTTCATTGGTTCCCCAATAAGATATCAAAAGAAAGCCTGTCTTGGAGCTATCCCCTGTGGTTGGGAACAATCTCGTTTGTTTTGTTTATGATCCTTGTCGTCACCGGGGTTGTCCTTATGTTCCTGTATGTGCCTTCTGTGGAACGTGCATACTCGTCGGTAAAGGACATTGAGTTCGTTACCTCCTTTGGCTGGCTTCTGCGGTCAATGCACAGGATTGCTGCTCACCTCATGGTAGCGGTTGTTTTTTTCCATATGGTTCGCGTCTTCCTCACAGGGGCGTACAAAAAAGGCGTGGCAGTTGGTTCGAATCGTCCCTTGAACTGGATCGTTGGCCTCATCCTTTTGATTCTCACACTGTTGCTTTCGTTTACGGGTTATTTGCTTCCCTGGGACCAACTGGCCTACTGGGCAATCACTGTGGGGACAAACATTGCGAAGGCTGCGCCCGTTGTGGGCGAATGGACTCGATATGTTCTTTTGGGAGGCACCACCATCGATCAAAACGCTTTGATTCGGTTCTATGTCCTGCACGTGTTCTTTCTGCCGATGATTGTCCTGCTGTTGTTTTCGTATCACATGTGGCGTGTCCGGAAGGACGGCGGCCTCGCCGTTGTGGACAAAGAATCATTAGGGCTCAAGCCGGAGCCTCAGAAGCCTGTAAAGACAAAAACGTACTCTCTTCTGGGAATCACCAACGGCGCGACGGTGCATGTCCGTCCCGTATCTGTCGACGAAGATAGGAATTCGGTTTCGTCATCTCCACACTTGATTCGCAGGATATGGATTGTCTCTTTGTTGACGTTTCTTGGCGTTTTGGTCCTGTCCATCATTTTTCGTGCACCGCTTGAAGCCCCCGCAAATCCTTCTGTCACACCAAACCCGGCAAAGGCGCCGTGGTATTTTCTGTGGCTGCAGGAGCTGGTGACCATCACGACTGTGAAACTCGGTTCGTTCACCATCAACGGAGCTCTTGTGGGCGGTATTCTCCTCCCGACGGTTTTGCTGGTGCTCGCTCTTTGGTGGCCGTATCGTGACAGGTCAAGCGTGAATGCAGTCGGTGTCTGGTTTGCACGCGAGCGTAGCAGACAAAATTATGTCTTCATTGGGATTTGCGTTTTCATCATCATTCTGACCATTGTCGGGACGTTCTTGCGAGGACCATACTGGAATTTTTACTGGCCGTGGGAACAGTGGCCGACCATGCCGGTGAAGTTCTGATTCAATCGAAAGACATGGACCATGGAGCATAAGACCATCAAAGAAAAACTGAGTTTTGTAGGAACCGATAAACTTATTGCGAGTCTCGGCGGCATGGCGCTTCTCGTAGTGGTTGGCTTCACCATGTATGATTACTTTGTGCCCGAATGGATGTTCTATCAATCGGAATTCAAAGACTATATTGAAGAGAAGTATGGGTCAGAGCGGGCAGAACAGATCAACGCCGGATTTCAGCAGATTTTCGTCCCGGAACTCGATAAAGCAGACCGCTGCATAACGTGCCATCAGGGGGTCGAGTGGAGCGGGTTGGAAAACGCGCCGGAGCCGTTCAGGTCTCACCCAAAAGAAATCTTGAAGAAACACCCGTTGCCGAAGTTTGCGTGTACGATGTGTCATAGTGGCCAGGGCTACGCGACGGACATGCAGGCCGCTCACGGCCTGGTTGAGCATTGGGAAGAGCCTATGCTTGGAAGAGAGCTCGGCGATTTCTACGTCATGAGCGACAAGAAAGCGTTGATGCAGATGCAGTGTAATGCATGCCATCGTTACGATAAAGAGACGCAGGGAGCTGGATATATTAACCGCGCGAAACAGCTGGTGACCGAAAAAGGCTGTCGTGCCTGCCACGTCATAAACGGTCGTGGGGGAACAGTTGGGCCGGACCTCACGTACGAAGGTGACAAGTCGGCCGAGCAATTCAATTACGAACGCATCAAAGGTCTGCATACGGAGTTCACCTGGCACGTTTCGCATTTCAAAAATCCGAAAGAACTTGTGCCAGAAACCGTCATGCCGAATTTCAATCTCAACAGCAGTGACGCTCAGGCGCTTTCGATGCTCGTGATGAGTTGGAAGAAAAAAGACGTTCCTGTCAGCTATATCCCGAACAACAACTTCAAGGATGTCCCGTCAAAAGAGGAAGCGGAAAAAGAAGAGCGCATGCTGAAGGGCCCGGGGGCGTTCTTTGTAAAGAAGAATTGCTTTGTGTGTCACTCTGTTTCAACACTCGGAATTGAAGCTGCCGCACAGATCGGCCCCGACCTCGCACTTGCGGTTGAAGATGTCCAGTCAAGGTTTGGCCGAACGCTGGATGATTTCCTTGCAAAGCCCACGGGAACGATGGAAGTTGTGTTATCGACAATGATCGTGCTGACAGAGGATGAGAAGAAAGAAGCAATTGAGAAACTGCGTTTCGCGTACGAGCTGAAACAAAAAGAAATAAGGGACAAAAAGTAGTCCACTGTTGTTCTCCACCATGGAAAGGAACCTATCATGAAAACAGTTCTTGGTTTTTGGATAATCGTACTGTTGGTGTTTGTGCTCATGATGCTACCAGTGTCTGTTCAGGCTCATTGCGATACGATGGACGGGCCGGTGGTAAAAGCCGCGAAGCTGGCACTGGAAAAGGGTGATGTCGGCCTGGCCCTGCGATGGGTAAAAAAGGGATATGAAGATGATGTGAAACAGGCGTATTGGAAAACAGTGGCGGTCAGGTCGCTGAACAAGGAAGTGCAAGGACTGGCGGATACGTATTTCTTCGAGACGCTCGTGAGGCTTCATCGGCAAGGAGAGGGAGTTCCCTACACAGGCATCAAACCGGCAAGCACTCCGGTTAAACCGTCCATCGAGATGGCGGAAGCAACTCTCGAGAGCGGCAACGTCGATGATATGATAAAAAAAGTGACCGAGCATGCCGCTATTGGACTTCGCGAAAAGTATGGCCGTGCTGTAAAAGCGCGCCGCGACGCTGACCGTACTGTCGAAGCCGGCCGCGAGTATGTCGAAGCATACGTCACCTATATTCATTATGTCGAAGGCATTCACAATGCCATTGAGAGTCAGTCGCCTCACCATGAGGTTTCAGAAATCAAAGGGAAGGTTCATTAATTCGTAGCGGTTCGCATCTTATCATAATTCACCAATCAAGGATCATCATATGAAAACAAGAATTTTTTCCCTCGTTGTCGTTGCGATGGCGATGAGCATTCTCGCCGGTTGTGGAGGAGAAAAGAAGGGTCGCGTATCCGCGCGTTCTGATGTCCAGGAAGCGGCGCTCAAAAGCTACGTGCCACCAGGAGATCTTGACGAGTATTACGTCTTCAAATCAGGAGGGCACTCGGGGCAAGTATACGTCTATGGAGTTCCCTCGATGCGCCATATCTCCACCATTCCTGTCTTCAGCCCCTACTCTGCGACAGGATACGGCTTCGACAAGGAGTCCAAAGAACTGCTGGGCGGGTTCACGTGGGGTGATGCGCACCATCCATCGCTCAGCGAAACCGACGGCGACTACGATGGCCGATGGCTGTTTATCTCAGATAATGCGAACAACCGCATGGCCAGAATCGACCTCAGAGATTTCAAGACGAAACAGATTCTCGGGCCTCTTCCGAATGTTTCGGGAAATCACTGCTCATCGTTCTGCACAGAGAACACCGAATACATTCTCGCCGGATCGCGCTTCTCGATACCTCTTCCCAAAGGCTCCTACGAGAAAATCGAGGATTACGCAACAAAGTATAAAGGCATCGTCGCGGGCATTGCGGTAGACCCCAAATCAGGGAATATGTCACTAGGCTGGCAAGTGTTGATGCCGCCGTTTGATTATGACCTTGGCGACGCCGGTAAGGGGCCGAGCAAGGACTGGGGATTCTGGACATGCTATAACAGCGAGCGCGCCACGGGAAAACTTGAAGTGACGTCGACACAAAAAGACCGGGATTATGTTGTTGCAGTGAATTGGAAGTCGGCAGAAAAAGCCATCAAAGACGGGAAGTTCAGAATGATTGGTGGCGTGAAGGTGATCGACCCGAAACAGACGGAAGGAGTTGTGTATTTGTTGCCAGCGGCGAAATCACCACACGGTGTCGATATCAGTCCGGACGGAAAATACATCATTGCAAGCGGCAAACTCCAAAGCATCACCACGGTGTTCAATTTCGAAAAGATGGAGACAGCGATTCAGAAGAAAGATTTCACAGGCAATGAGGACGGCATTCCGGTGTTGAACTATGATGCGGTCAAAGACGCCGAAGTCAATGTCGGGCTTGGTCCTCTCCACACGCAATTTGACGACAAGGGTTATGCCTATACCTCCTTGTTTGTCGAAAGCGCCGTAGCCAAGTGGAAGCTGGGAACGTGGGAAGTTGTGGACAAAATTCCTGTGGCTTACAACATCGGCCATCTCACAGCCGCAGAGGGAGACACAAAGAATCCCGACGGCAAATATCTCATCGCGCTTAACAAGCTCTCTCACGGCCGTCATCTGAGTGTCGGTCCGTCACAGCCGGAATCCTCACAGCTCATCGACATAAGCGGCGAAAAAATGAGTTTGATCATGGACGCATTCACTGAGCCTGAGCCGCATTATGCTCAAATCGTGAAGGCGGACAAAATCAAACCGATTGAAGTGTACCCAAAAGAAGAGAACAAGAACCCTAGGGCAATCTGGGATCAGAAAGACGCAAAGGTCGTGCGAAACGGCCGAACTGTTGAAGTCTACATGATCGCCGTCCGTTCAAGCTTCACTCCGACGTCCTTCGAGGTGAACAAGGGCGACAAAGTGACCATCTATCTCACGAACATTGAACAGACAACGGATGAATTGCACGGTCTTGCCGTCAACGAATACAATATCAACGTTGTCGTCGATCCGGGAGAGACAAAGACGATCGAATTCGTTGCGGACAAACCCGGTGTGTATCCGTTTTACTGCACGAACTTCTGTTCGGCGCTCCACCAGGAGATGCAAGGATACTTGCTTGTTAAAGGTGGCGGAAGTTCGATTACGATGAAATAGAAAGCGGTTTCATGTGCCGACAAACGACGCGAATGCCATTCTGAGCGAAGCGAAGATCCAACAAATTGATGAGAGTCGTAATGATCAGATTCTTCGTGCTGATTGAACAACATCAGCACTCAGAATGGCACTTCGGGTTTGGAAAGGATTTCTGAAATGGAAAAAATCATTCAAAAGGCTACATCATTCTTCGATACGCCCATTGACCTCATGAGCAGAGTGATTGTGGTCGTCGCCGCGCTGATGCTCCTTCCAACGTATTTCCTTCCCCTGTGGAACATGGAGCTGTATTCGAATCAATTTCCCGAAGGGCTTGTGTTGAACATCTACTCTCATAAGTTGGAGGGAGGAAAATCACCGAACCGCGATGACCTGAAGGAGATCAACTCGCTCAATCACTATATCGGCATGCGGCCACTTATGGAAGATGACTTTACTGAATTCAAATGGATTCCGTTTGTCATCGGCGGGGTTATGCTCCTTGCCCTCAGGGTCGTGGTTCTGGGAAAGATGTCAAAACTTGTGGACCTTTTTGTTTTGTTTACGTACTTCGGCATGTTTTCGTTGTGGAGTTTCTATCACAAATTGTATTTGTACGGCCATGAACTAGACGCGACGGCTGCCGTGAAAGTGGCACCCTTCACGCCGCCCATGTTCGGTCATTCCACGATGGCGAACTTCGAGGTGTACAGCTATCCCCAGCTCGGTTCGTATTTCATGGCACTGGTTCCTGCGCTGCTCCTGCTGGCGATGTGGCTTTCGCGTAAAGCATTCATAAAAGATTCGAGGCCTTCGGCATGAGGATTGCGAACATTCCATTGCCGCGGGAGCACGGCGCGTGGGCGGTTCTCTTGGTGCCCATGGTTATCGTTTCCAGCATAAAACAAGCAGCCTCGCTCGAGCTTGTACTGCTCGCGCTTTCAACGGTTGCATTGTTCGTGGCCACTGTGCCCTTAGAAACCATCTTGCGAAACATGTTTCTCGCTCGACAGGAAAGTCAGAAGGTTCGAACCGCAAAAATGTGGGCCACATTTTATTCTGCACTGTCAGTTTTCCTGGCCACTCCTTTGTTGCTGCAAGGCTTTTGGTGGCTGATGGGGTTTGGGATTCTTGCTCTTTTCGTTTTTGTGGCAACTTTTTTTCTTGTCAGAAGTTCGCAAAAAACAATCGTTTCAGATTTGATAGCCACTATCGGTCTCTCCATTACCGGCTTGAGTTCTTACTATCTGATCGAGGGAACACTGGATGTTGTGGGATTGCAGATTTGGGGTTTTAACGTCCTTTTCTTTGGCTCAACGGTGTTCTATGTCCACATGAAGATCCGGGCGACGAGATTCAAAGAAAATGGTTTTGGAATAAAGGAAAGACTCTCGATTGGCAAATTGAACCTTGCATACCATGTCGCCACAGTGGCTGTTGTGACGGTACTTGCTTCACTTCATTACACGACTGAACTTGCGCTGGTGGCTTTTCTACCGATGCTCATTCATTCAATCTATGGCACAGTGAAACTCTCCAACACAGTCAGATTCAAGAATCTTGGGTTCATTCTGGTAGGCCAGTCCGTGTTGTTTGCCGCCGCCCTCACAATGGTAATGAGCGTCTCATGAAGACTGTGTTCCTCATACTGGTCGGCTTGACATTGATGGCCGAGAGTTTGTCCTCACAAAGTCGTACCGAGTTGCAGAGGCTACTCTCATCTGCCAAAGCTGGCGACACGATCGTTGTCTCGCAAGGGCTCTATGAAGGAAACATCACACTGACGAAAAGACTCACCATCCTCGGCGTCAATCGCCCGACAATACGCGGCGACGGATTGGGCAGCGTTATCACTGTGACCGCAGATTCCTGCGTTGTGCAGGGGATCGTCGTAGAGCGCTCGGGAAAAATGCTTGTTGATGAAGATGCGGGAATTCTGATAAAGTCAAATCACAATGTGATCCGAGGGAATGCTCTTCGAGATATTTTGTTCGGTATCTATTTGTTCGGCGCGGACAATAATCTGGTTCAAGAGAACGACATTATCGGTCGGAAAGAACTTGAGCTCGGAGAGCGGGGAAGTGGTATTCATTTGTGGAACTCGTACGACAACATCCTTGCCGGCAACGTCATCGGAAATGTCCGCGACGGTTTTTATATCCAGAATGCCAGCCGAACCCGCATCGAGCACAATCGTGTGAGCGGAGTTCGTTACGGTCTCCACTACATGTACGCAGATTCGAACGTCTTCTTGGATAATTCGTTTACGGGCAACGTTGCCGGGGCGGCAGTGATGTATTCGCGGGGCATCAGGATTCGTAACAACGCATTCGTTCGCAACAGAGGCTTCGCATCGTATGGAATTCTTTTTCAGGATTGTCATGACATGGTGGTCGATTCCAACATCATTGCAGACAACAATGTGGGACTCTTTTTCGAGGCGAGCAGGAACAATGTATTTCGGCACAACATCATTGCTCGCAATGACGCCGCACTTCAAATGTTTCAAAACTCCACCGGCAATATCTTTACAGAGAACAACTTTATTGATAACCTCAGTCCTCTCCTGGTGGTGGGCAAAAATACACAAACCCATTGGAATTGGAACGGGCGAGGAAACTTCTGGAGTTCTTACGATGGATACGACGTCAACGAAGACGGCGTTGGAGACGTACCGATGAAAATCCAGAATGTTTTTCAGTATCTCGAGAGGAAGGCGCCTTATCTGCGGCTCTATCTCTACAGCCCTGCGGCGCAAGCGTTTGCTGCTTCGGCCAAAGCATTTCCCGTTATGGACATCAGCACGGAGGTTGATGACGCCCCACTCACAAAGCCCGTCGACCTGTCGAACATCGGCGTCCTGCGTCAAATGATGGCGGGCCGCAACGGTTACGGCAATGACAATTCACTTCCTATGTTTGCCGCAGTCCAGGGGTTTGTTATCTGCCTGATTGGATTCATACTGGTGGCGAGAAGGAATCGACATGATTAGCGTGCAACATCTGACAAAACGATTTGGAAGATTTCTTGCGGTTGACGATGCTTCTTTCGAAGTCAGGCGTGGAGAAATCTTTGCCTTCCTTGGGCCCAATGGCAGCGGCAAAACAACGACGATGAAATCTCTTGTCGGACTCGTCAAGGCGACTTCGGGCAAGATTCTGGTCAACGGCATCGACGTACACATGCACGAAAAAGAAGCCAAGGCCTCGGTCAGCTATTTGCCACAACGTGTTGTTTTTCCCGAAAACTTGACGGCGCGGGAAATTCTCTTTTTCTATGCGAAACTCAGAGGCGTGCCGACTGCAAAAGCGGAAGAGGCTCTGGAAAAAGCCAGATTCAATGGATTCTCGGAAAAATACATCGGAGAATTCTCGGGCGGCATGGTACAACGGCTGGGACTTGCGGCGATCTCTCTCCCTCATACACCAATCCTGTTGCTCGACGAACCAACCGCAAGTCTCGACCCTCAAGGTGTCAAGAGATTTCGCGAGTTTGTTCTTGAACAGAAAGAACAGGGCAAAACGATCCTCTTCTCGACCCATTTACTTGCGGAAGCAGAGCAGTTGGCCGATCGAGTGGCGATTTTCGTCGGGGGGAAGCTCGTTGCGCATGAATCGGTAGAAGGCCTACGACAGACAATTCTCAAGAACAAAACAATCGAAGACATGTACTTACACTATGTGGAGACGTTTCATGGCGAGGAACACTAGCTTGATTCTAAAAACGACCCCTTTTCTTTCCCCCTTCCGAAGGGGGAAAAGAAGGGGGTCGGCGGTTGCCGTGGCTGTTTTTGCGGCTTTTCTTCCAGGTTGCTCAGCTTCAGAAATCAAGCCCGTAGATATTTTTCCGGAAGACGCCTGTGCACAATGTAAGATGGCCTTCTCGGACCAGGCATTTGCCTCTGAAGTCATAGCCGCAGATGGCGTCGCGTACAAGTTTGACGATATTGGATGCATGGACAAATTCAAGAAAGTGAATGCCGATATCGTCGTTGGGCGCGAGTTCTACAAAAACTATGGGTCGAAGCAGTGGTTGTCAAGTGATGAAGCCGTTGTGATCGAAACGGGAATAAAGACACCTATGGGATCCGGGAAGGTGGCAGTAAGGGACTCATCGAGCGCTTACGCACTTCTTCGACAATATCCTAAAACAAAGGAATTGTCTGTGAACTCTCAGGGCTGTGGAAATGACTGCTGTGGTGGAAAAACGAACTAACATGTCGCTCTCGTCCGTGTTTCATATTGCTCGTCAGGAACTCATCGTCAACATTCGCAACAAATGGACAGTGATCTTCGCACTCATTTTTGGCATACTCGTAGCTGGGATCGCGTACTTCGGGATGATTGCGGAAGGATTTTCCGGCATGCAGAACTTCACACGAACCTCGGCGAGCATTCTGAATCTCGTTCTTTACATCATACCTCTCGTCTCTCTGACGATGGGGACGCTCAGTCTCACGGGAGATAAAGGGGCGGCAGAATTGCTTTTTTCTCAGCCCGTGTCGGTGTCTGAAATAGTCACCGGCAAGGTGTTTGGACTTTTTGTCTCTATTATGCTTTCTATGGTGACCGGCTTCTCGTTGGCGGGAATTATCATCGTTTCTCAATCCGGAATGCAGGGATTCATGAGTTATGCCGCATTTGTTCTGCTCTCGTTCGCGCTCTCGTTTATTTTTCTCAGCCTTTCGGTTCTCGTGGCCGCTCTCGCCAAAAGGAAATCAAAGACATTCGGATTCTCCCTCTTCCTCTGGTTTTTCTTCGTGTTATTCTATGATGTTCTTGCGATCGGGATCACTTTGCTTCTCAGCAGCTCAACGATAAACCTCTTCCTCTTCCTTTCCCTGTTTGGCAACCCGGTCGATATGGTAAGGGTTGCGTCGCTCATCATTTTCGACTCGGCGACAAGTTTTGGTCCGGCCGGCGCTGCATTGCTAAGATTTTTGGGTGGATCAACGATGAGCATTATGCTGCTGGTCTTCGGTCTCTTCGCCTGGGGAATCCTGCCATTGATTGTTTCGATGAGGTTGATCAGCCGTCAGGATCTCTGAGGGCTGTTGCAAAACTCCAGAAAACCTGAGAAGCGATGACAAAACTCCTGGCTTGCCCAGGAAAATGCTTTCACTATTGAAAATGTGGCGATAGTACCCCAAATTGTATAAGCACTTGGAAACTGCATTTGTTAAATAAATGTCCATGAAAGGTCGTCAAATGAAATCGACATCTCTTGTCATCGCCTCAACCCTGTTGGTTATAGGGAGCCGCCTCTACGCCCAGGACAATGCTTACGGAAAAGAGCTCACGCTGAAATCCGCAACAAAGATTTCCGATATATTGGCAAACCCCAGGAAGTTTGACGGAAAAAAAGTGCTTGTCGAAGGCACCGTGCTCGACGTGTGTACGCACCAGGGGTGCTGGATAATGGTCGCCGGAGACAAGGAAAACGAGAGTATCCGGTTCAAAGTGGAAGACGGCGTCATCGTTTTCCCCGTGGAAGCAAAAGGAAAAAAGGCCCGTGTGGAGGGCGTCATCTCTGTGAAAACACTATCCAAGGAAAAGCAGATCCAACAGGGTGAGTATCACGCCAAAGAGGAAGGGAAAACCTTCGACCCGTCCAGTGTCAAAGGACCAAAGACAGTCGTTCAAATCGAAGGTGAAGGAGCTGTTATTCAATAATTCCGCTTCCCGCAAGATTGCAGCTCATTGAAACCCATCCGAAAAATAAGAATCTCAGGAGCTGATGTTTTCCCTATTGTTGAAGGGGGCAAAGGCGTTGGTGTGAGTAACGGCTTTACGGCCGGCGCGTTTGCATCGGCGAATGCCGTCGGAACGGTTTCCGGAACGTATCCGAATCTTACTGTCGAACAATTGGATGGACCGTCTGTGCGGCGAAGCGAAAAGACAAGACAGAAGCGGAGCCTACAACTCGCCGCAGATGCCATCCGCGAGAGCATTGCGCAGGCAAGAATAGCTTATGAGGTCTCCGGCGGGCTCGGCAGGATTCATATGAATATCCTGTGGGGGCTTGCGAAAGCTGAGATGATGGTCGACGGAATTCTTGACGGCGCGAAAGGATTGATCCACGGTATTACCTGCGGGGCAGGCATGCCGTACAAGCTTGCCGAGCTTGCCGGGAAATACAAAACCTATTTTTATCCCATCGTCTCTTCGATGCGCGCGTTCAACATCCTCTGGACACGTTCCTACAACAAATTCTCCCATCTTCTTGGAGGGGTTGTATACGAAGATCCATGGCTCGCCGGAGGCCATAACGGACTTTCAAACAAAGAGGATCCACGGGTTCCTGAAGATCCCTACCCGCGAGTGGCAAAACTTCGCGAATTCATGAACAGTGTCGGCCTCAGGGAAACGCCCGTGGTGATGGCTGGTGGTGTCTGGAATCTCAAAGAGTACGAACATTGGTTCGACAATCCTGAAATTGGCCCGGTAGCGTTTCAGCTTGGGACAAGGCCGCTGTTGACAAAGGAGAGTCCGATTTCTGACGAGTGGAAGCAAAAACTGCGAGCGCTCAAGAAAGGAGATATCCTGCTTAACAAATTTAGCCCGACAAGTTTTTACTCGTCGGCCATCAAGAACGCCTTTCTTTCCGAATTGTATGACCGCTCAACGCGGCAAATAGAATACAGAGAAGCTCCCGATGCTCATTTCTGTGAGCCTCTCTCACTGAGCTCCACACGATGTACCGTTTACGTCGAACCTGATGATTGGGCGAGGTCAGAAGCGTGGAAAGAGCAAGGATTTAACTTCTCCATCAAAACACCCGATTCAACGGTGCTTTTCCTTACCAAAGAAAAAGCGCGGCAGATTCAAAAAGACCAGTCCGAGTGCAGTGGATGTCTGGCCGGTTGCCGGTTCAGCGGCTGGATGGACAGCGAAGAACATCGGTACGTGACAGGAATTCGACCGGATGCCAGAAGTTACTGCATTCTTAAAACGCTGCAAAAAGTGATTCAGGGAGTGGACGTCGAGCGCGAGCTGATGTATTCGGGGTCTATTGGCTACCGATTTGCAGAGGATCCCTTTTATGCAAATGGCCACACCCCCACTATCCAGGAACTTGTCGAACGGCTCCTGAGCGGAGAGTAATACTTCAATCACGGCATGTGATGGACGGTTTTCGACTGCCCGAAATGCCGCCTAGGTTTTCCTATCTCAGCAAAAAAGGTCGATGTTTTTCCCACAAACAGGAAACAAAGACCTATTGAAATCCACAATATCGCAGACTGTAGGCAATTTCAACAACGGCATACAGTTTGCCACCTCCTCCGCGTCCACACATGGTATTTCATCGACTATCCTTTATGAGAGTCATTCGCAATAGCACGAGAGTTTTCCGTCTTGTGGGTCTATCCCTCAGAATCTGTCTCGCTCTTTTCCTTGTGGCAGCTTCCATTCCTGCAATCGTCCGAGCTCAATCCAAAGCAGACTGCCTCACGTGTCACAGCGACGAGTCGATGTCGACGGAAAGAAATGGAAAGCAAGTTTCGCTTTTTGTGCGTGAGCAAACGCTGAACGGCTCGGCGCACGGAAAGCTCGTGTGCGTTGCCTGTCATGCAGGTTTCGACATGAACAACCTGCCGCACAAGGAAAACATTCAGCCCATAAACTGTTTCACGTGTCACCAGAATGCGCCGGCGAAACACAAGTTCCATCCTCAGATCGCCAGGGCAACGGGCACAGACGGAAAGCCGGATGTTTCCTGCAAACAATGCCACGGCACTCACGATGTGATACGGCCTCAAGCGAACGGTTCAAAATTTCATCCATCGAATCAGGTCGCAACTTGTGGAACGTGCCATTCCGACGTGAAGCGGAAGTTTGTAGAGTCCTCTCACGGCAAAGCCCTTGCTGGGCGAATCAAAGGCGCGCCGACATGTATTGCTTGCCACCAGAATGACATTACGAAGGTTCGGGCGGACAGAGATTCGGCGCAAATCAAGGTTGCTCAGGAACACGTCTGCTTGTCGTGCCATCTCGATAATCCCGAAATTCGAGCTCAAATTTCACCTTCAGCGGGATTCATCGCATCCTATGAGCAAAGTGTGCACGGTTCAGCTCTCGCCAAAGGAAATTCAAAAGTTGCGAATTGCGTCGACTGCCATGGCAGTCACGAAATGAGGAAAGGTTCTGACCGTCTCGCCAAAACGAACAGGTCGAACATACCGAACACTTGCTCGCAATGTCACGCCGAGATTGCCAAAGAATACTCAGAAAGTGTCCATGGAGTCGGTGCGAAGAAGGGAAACACGGAATCTGCCGTATGCACGGATTGTCACGGCGAGCACAATATTCTGCGTCACACCGACCCGAAGTCACCCGTCGCGGCTCGGAACATCTCGGCACAGGTGTGTTCGCCCTGTCATAGTTCAGTACGGCTCACAGAGAAATACGGTATCGCTTCTGACCGGTTTACCACTTTCAGCGACAGTTATCACGGGCTTGCAATCAAAGGTGGGTCGATCGAGGCTGCGAATTGTGCCAGTTGCCATGGCTCCCACAACATCAAATCGTCGAAAGACTCCACCTCGACAATCTATCCAAAGAATCTTGCTGAAACGTGCGGGAAGTGCCATCGAGGCGCGAATGAACGATTCGCCATGGGTTCGGTTCACGTTAACATTGCCGTCGAAGAACCGGCCAGTCTCTACTGGATTTCCGTCGTCTACGTGATTCTGATCGTGGCGGTCGTCGGAGGCATGTTCGTTCATAATCTGGCCGATTTCATTCGCAAAGCTCGGAGAAAGCTTTTCATTCGTCGGGGAATGGTTGTTGAAGAACATGTCGGCCACCGGTTGTATCTCCGCATGACACTCAGCGAGCGACTGCAGCACGCTTCGCTGCTCCTCAGTTTTACACTTCTAGTCGTCACCGGATTTATGCTACGGTACCCCGATGAATGGTGGGTGAAATGGATGCGGTCCGTGAGCAGCGACGTGTTCGACCTTCGCAGCTTGCTTCATCGCGCCGCAGGCGTTGTGATGGTCAG